>NZ_JBJMLX010000068.1:0-30657 GCF_045805085.1 Niastella sp. | reverse complement strand
TCTCAATATACTACTTTGTACAGGCCCTGGAACCTATTACAGTGCCGCTCCGTCAAAAGCCATTCGACTTCGACGAACAACAACTGGCCGTTTATAAAGAAAGATCAGAAACAGAAACTTTCCGCTTCATCAATTGGGATGAATTTTCAGAAGAATCTGTTACCCTGCCTATCGATAAGATAGTGGCTAAGATGTTGAAGTCTATGTAATGGTTGGTTGGGTCACTTCGTAACAAATGCGGCAACTGCACAACCGGTTAAAGCCCGGCAAAATAGGTATCTATTGTTTTATTCTTTTTTCGTTTACCAGCCCGGTTATTCATCTTCTTTACAAATGCAACCGGCAGCGTTGCCTTTACGCCCGCTTTATCGTAAATATAAATTAAACCGCCACTGGCTTTTATTCCAAATACATAACCCATTCCCTCTCCTACCGATTCCTGGTCCTGGCGGGAAGGGCCCTGTACATAACTGATCGTTTTTACTTCACTGGCTTGTGAAAATTGCACCTGGTTGGGATTGTGTGCATCAGCCCGGTTATTCGTAATGCGCTGTTCTATACAGGCATCGGGATGACTATGATAATATACCAGCGCTTTTTGTTTTATATACAAGGTGGCGCCCTGTAACCATTGCGGGTTCGACAGATCGCCGGTAATGCAGGTTACCGTACCATCCGGAAAAACCACCCCGCCATGTTCTTTATATTCATGCGCATCATTGGATGTGCAACGCGAAATGATATTATCATACATGCGACGCATGATTCGTTTATCCAGTATAGGTACTATATTCTCCTGCACCAGTGGATCGTTGATCTTACCATGTCGGATCAGCCAGGCTACTCTTCGCGCTGTTGATCTTGAAATGTTTGCCACAACCGCTGTATCATAATCGGCGCTTAACTGTACCATTGTACCATCTTGTGGTATATCCTGAAATACTTCACCAGAAGTTTTCATTGTTTTTATTACATAGCTGGCGGGTTGTGCTGCGTTTACATCGTACCACAACAATTGACCGCGTTCATTAAAATAATAGGCAGTGTCGTGCCAGGTAATGCCGGCAAAAATGGTAGCAGGGTGCAGAATTGAAAATGACAATAAAACAAAACAGGAGAATTTAATGCAAAGGCGTGAGAATAGATAAAGGTTCATAACGATAAGGTTTACAATGAAAAATAAAATACTTCGTTACCACTTTGAATGCGGGTGGCAGCGGTAATGGATTAGTTGAAAAGAAAGTAGATCCTGATAGTGAAGCAAATCCTGGCTAAGCAATAAACATGCAGTAGTATATAAATGGGCTGCAATATTATGCTGTATATATTATTCAACCAAATTTACAGTATACAGAAAACACTTATATGATTTTAACTTTTCTTAATATATATGTAAGGAACTGATAACTATTTTTTAATGACAATGGGTAGTAACAAATAAGTAATCAACAGGGCAGCCTTAACTTCAAACTTGTCATCATCCTATATTGTTTGAACGTCTTTATGCAGAGGATACGTAACGTCGCAGGAATCACAACTAACGGTAAACAATATTAGTTTTTAAACAGCAGGGAGCCAAATTTTACACCACGGACTTTATCACAGCCTTCGGGTGACTAATTATTTAAAAATTATATTTTTATTTTTTGTTACGTAGAACCGGTTAAAAAGCCTCGTCTTATGGCGGCAACCCCGGCGCCATTTTTCACGTATTGGTATTGAAAGCCTGGAAATTCGGGTGTTTTCACCCTTATAAAAAGTGACATCCGTGATAGCTATTCTCAATAAAGTATTGACCATATTAACCAGTCGCGAAAAAAAACAGTGGGCCCTGTTCACTGGGTTAACCCTTATTATCAATATGGCCGATATCGCCTCCCTGGCATTCCTGCTTTATATCATCCACTTTTACACACAACCTGTTAACGCCATTCACCCATTTACGCCCCTTTTGGGAAATACAACCGCCAATGCATTGTTCAACCGGTCTTCTCTGCTGCTTATTACCCTGTTCTTTGTTTTATTCAGCCTGAAGAACCTGGCGGCGTTTCTCATTCAATCATGGCAAACCCGTTTTGTGCACCAGGTGGCAAGCCGCATTTCCCGCAACAATATGTTACACTACCTGGAAGGGAATTATGCGGATTATATTCATACCGACTCATCGGTATTTACCCGTATCATCAGCTTGCAACCGCTGGAGTTTTGCCAGCATGTTTTATCGTCCCTTCAACAAGTGTTTACAGAATCTGTGCTGATCCTTTTATCCGTTGTAGCCATTCTCCTGTTCAATGCACAACTGTTCCTGTTGTTGCTGATCATTTTGCTGCCACCGGTCATTCTTGCCGGCTGGCTTACGAAACGCAAGCTGCACACCGCCCGCAACTATATAAAAAACAGTAGAACGGATATGTGGCAACGCCTGCATGAATCCATTGCAGGTTTTGTAGAAAGTAATCTTTATAACAGGAACGAATACTTTACCGAACGGTACGCCATAGCCCAGCACGATCTTAACCTGCATCAATCCTCCTTACAATCCTTACAGGCGCTGCCCGCCCGGCTGGCAGAAGTGTTTGCAGTGTTTGGCCTGTTGATTGTAATGGCCATCAGCAGCTTATTTGGCCATGGACAATACACCACTCAAATTGTAACCCTTGGCGCCTTTATAGCAGCAGCTTATAAGATCATCCCCGGTATAGCCCGCATGCTGAATGCGATCGGGCAAATACGCACGTATTCCTTTACCATTACTGACCTGGTTCAACAAAACAAACAGGCCAAAAAACAACCAGTCAATAACCTGCTGCCACCCATTTCTTCCATTTCATTTGAGCAGGTTGGTTTTACCTACGATCATCATCCGGTGCTGGATAATTTTTCCTGCCAGTTACAACCCGGTGACCTGGTTGGCATCGACGGCCATTCGGGCAAAGGCAAAACCACGCTGCTTAATATTTTGCTGGGATTTATGTCACCTCAAACCGGAGAAATACGCATCAACCAAGAATCGGTGAATAGCCTGCAACGAAAACAATACTGGCAACAAATAGCCTATGTAAAACAACAGCCGTTTTTCCTGTACGATTCGGTGTTGGCCAATATTACGCTCAATGGAAAGGAGCATCATGAACAACGGCTGCACAAAGCGCTTGACATGGCAGGTATTTCAGAATGGCTGCCCCGGTTGCCTGCCGGCATTAATACCCTACTTACAGAAAATGGCAAGAACATCAGTGGTGGTCAGCGCCAGCGTATTGCCCTCGCCCGGGCCTTATATAAGGAAGCCAATGTGCTCATTCTGGATGAACCTTTTAGGGAACTGGATGAAAAAGCAGAAGAGAAACTATTGCTTCATTTGCAACAACTGGCAGCTACTGGAAAGATCATCCTCCTGATCACTCACAATAAAAAAAGTCTGCAGGCTTGTAATAAAATAATAAGCCTGTAGATCCCTTACCAACCCTTTTTAGTTGAATAGCGTATAGAAATCAATCATCCATTAGCAACCTGACTCCATTTTCTAGCGTACTGCATGTAGGTGTGAATTATAAACCAAACAATTTCTTATTGTGCAATTACCTGCCAACCGAAAATTGGATAAGTACCTTGGTTACTGCCTGATAGGAATGTTGCTTCCTGTTACCCGGCTGTTGGGCATTACTATCCGCCGAAATCATTCGTTGCAACAACCGCCCAAACACCTGCTGTTTATAAAGCTATTGGGGTTGGGCAGTCTGCTAGTAGCTTCGGATCCCATCCAGGTCATGCGAAAAAAAATGCCAGGCACCCGTTTTATTTTATTGACCGATAACAATATTGCCAGTGGCATTACACCTTTCCAACTATTCGATGAGATCTGGACCATCGATACCAGCAGCCTGTCAATTACCATCAGCACTTCATTGAAATATATAGTACGGTCATGGCAATTGAAAAAACTATGGGTGGCCGATCTGGAAGTGTATTCAAAACTTACTACTGTATATTCTTTATTTACGATGGCGCGGAACCGGTTCGGGTTTCATTTAAAACCTGTGTTCTTCCGCAAATTCCTTAACACCCATAACATTCCGTTCAAACAAGCTGCCTGCCTGGAAGATAATTACTACCACATGGCGCAGGTAATCACCCAATCTGAGATAGCACCAACAACTGAAACAGCTACCGTTCGCTTAAACGAATGGGATAAACCCTATATCCTTCTGAATAACACTTGTAGCAGCCTGGCACCGGTTCGTAAGCTACCCGATGAAACCATGGCAGCCATTTGTACCTGGATATTGACCCACACGCATTTTCGCCTTGCATTTTTAGGGACCAGCAGCGACAAAGCCGCCATCGAACAATTTATCGATGAACACTTACCAGCCTATAAACAAAAAGGTAAACTAACCAATATTGCAGGGGCGCTTGACTTTGAAGCCTATTACCGGTTCATTGCCGATAAAGGTGTTTGTATGCTCACCATCGATAGCGGTCCGTTACATATTGCACGTAAACTGGGTTTGCCTGCCATTTCTGTATGGGGACCAACCAACCCTGCCAGTTATATAAAAATACCGGCTGGTCAGGAAAACAGGCAACAGTTCCTGTATAATAAAGTGGCCTGTTCGCCCTGCGTGCATCACTATGAACAACTACCCTGCGGCGGCAATAATTTTTGTATGAAAGACATTGCAGCCAGCAGCATTATTGAAAAACTCAACGCACTGCTGGAATATTTACAGAAAGAAAAAGGCCGCGTAACTGCGTTGGAATCCGTTACGGGTTAGTGATCGTTCGTAAAGTATAAAACCCAAAACCGCGGTTCCTGTCAGACAAATAAATAATATCCCTTCCATTCACCAGCATTACCTGCTTCTTACGGTCAGGGGTTGAAGTAAGTTGTTTATCCTTATAATATACCTGGTTGTTCTTTATCTGCACGTTATTAGTGGAATAGTCGTGCACAGCATAACCAGTACCGGTTTCGTGACTGCCCTTATCATCCCAGTAATAATACACCAGCTGATCTTCCTTTATGGCATATTCATATACAAAAGGTAATTCCTGCGATAATAGATACTTGCTGTTATCCGGGTGCGGAAATAGTTTACCAGCATCTGCCAGCAACAGCACGGCAACAAAAGCACCGAACAATTTTATGGGGAATTGCATCCCGGCCACTATAATCAATAACCCAAACAACAACAACATGCCATACAAACGCGGGAACTGTAGCAACAAGGGCTTTCCGCCTAATGCAGCTACCGGGATAAAACAGATCAGCAATAACAACGCTATTACGGTAAATAAATAAACCCGTTTGCTATTGGCCAGAGCCAGCAACGGCATCAACAGCAGGATCAAAGAATAACTACTGCCATTGGGCGAGAGCAACATACTGGCTGTTATCCAACTGGCAAAGGCCATAAGATCGGCAACCTTTTTATGTATTGTTACGCCAACGCAACAAGCCATCAGCAAGGCCTTGAACAGTACCATGCTGATCACAAAAACAGGGGTACTATTTAAAACGACCTGCGGATTCTGAACGGCGTCATACACAAACAGGTTCTTTAGTAACATAAAGGCCGACTGAAACAGATAAGTATAACTATCGTTCAGCTCGCCGCTATTAGCGCGGGGGAAAATAGTAAACACATAATATTGCCAGGAAGCGAATCCATTCAACACAACTGACATCAACCCTAACAGCACACAGGCAACCACACAATACGCCACCTGTTTATATTGCTTTTTTGCCAGCAGAGAAAACAGGATCACCAGCGGAAATAATTTGAAAACAATAGCAATTCCCCATAAAAGGGCAGCAACAACCCGTTTGCCTTTCTTATAAGCCATATAACCTTCGAGCAACAAAGCAAACAATAACAGGTAGGCCTGTCCAAAAAAGATGTTATTACGTAATGGAATAAAAAAGATCACCGGCACTAACCACAGCGCCCAGACCGGCAGGGAAAAATATTTACGGGCTCGGGCCAGCACCCAAACAAACAACGCCGCAGAAAATACATTGAACAGTATTTTGGAAACCGCCACAGGGAATAATAAGAATGGCGCCAGCACAATTGATGTAAATGGCGGAAAGGGGGTGTATGAAACAAAAACACCGGAATATCCCTTTTGCGTTATCAACACGTTCAACGACCAGGTATCATATACCGCCTCAAAATTACCCTGCAACAGTGCCTTACTGCCAAAATAATAACCCGCAAAATCAGAAAAAGGCGCACTGGTAGCTTTAAAAATAAACCAGGCCAGCAAAACTGCCAGTAACAACAATGGGTAATATGGAGCGTACCGTTTAACCATGAGATTGGCTATCAATACGGTAAATGGAGAAGGGAGGTTGTCTGGAGAGGGAAATTGACGCAATACAGAAGATAAGCGGCTGGGAATAGAGGCAACGTAAAGCCGCCTTTCTCCGTATTTTAGATCATGGTAAGCGTAATTCTCACCACCTACAACCGGGCCCATCTTGTTTTGGAAAGCATTTACAGTGTGCTGAACCAAACTTATAAAGAGCTGGAATTGATCATTGTCGACGATGGTTCTACCGACAATACCTCAGCACTGATAGAAAACATCCCCGATCCCCGCATCCGGTATTATCAACTGCCGCATTGCGGCCGTACTGCCATCCTGAAAAACTTCGCCATCCGCCAGTCAAAGGGATCGCTTATCGCCTTCAATGACTCAGACGACACCTGGGAGGATCGTAAACTGGAAAAACAGGTACAATTATTATCCCTACACCCCAATATCGGGTTTTCAATTACCGATGCGGTCAATTATATGGAAGGGAGGATACTATCGCGCACCTGGTCAGGGATGACAGGTATTGAATGCGCTAATATATTCGACCGCATGAAAGAAAACCGGTTTGTGGTATTTACCCAAACGATGGTCATTCGTCGCGACTGTTTTGATAAAACCGGTCTGTTCGATGAAGACATGCCTTTTGGCTCCGATTACCATTTCAATATGCGGCTGGCCTTTTATTATGATGCCGGCGTTATTTATGAAGGACTGATATGGCGCTTTCTGCACGACACCAATGAAAGCAACCAGGTGCCGGTTGAATACATGGAGGGATTTGTATACACTTTTGAATATCTGTATCAACATAATATGGTATCTAAAAAATACCTGTATAAAGCTAAAAGCCATGCCTTCCTGCAAATTGGTCATCTATTTAAACAACAGAAAAAACTGAGCGCAGCCCGACATCATTACCGGCAATCCTTAAAATACAATCTGTTGCAGCCCACCTGTTACTGGCAGCTGTTAAAAACCTACCGGGCCTAAGGCAACTTAACCGGTTAATTATCCGTATGATTCTCAATGACCTGAATGGTCCGGTAAAAAATGAATAAAGTATTACTATTCAACCCAAGAAGTGCAAGAAGCAAACCCAGGATCCCCAATTCCATTCTTTCCATAGCCGCCGCTCTTGAAGGATTACATGAGTATGCGATCGTTGACGGAAACCTGGAAACGGATCCCTGGCTTAAAATAAACAGCTATCTGGCTACCGGTCAGTTCAAATTCTTTGGCTGCACCTGTATGCCTGGTCCGCAACTGCGGCAGGCCATTCCCATTTCAAAGCAAATTCGGGAACAATATCCGGAGGTCAGGATCATCTGGGGTGGTTACTTTCCATCCAATCAACCCAAGGTGGTGCTGCACTCCGGCTTTGTAGATTTTGTTGTAAATGGTCCTGGTGAAAAATGTTTACCCGCCCTGCTGAAGGCGTTGGAAAATGGCGACAACTGGACCACCATTCCCAATCTTATTTATAAAGGCGAAGAAGGAATCGTTAAAACAGGCAAGGATGAATTGTACGACCAGGATGCGCTGCCTTCTCTGCCCTACGAAACCCTGAACAACTTTTACCCGTTAAAACGTTATTTAGGCAAAACCTACCTGGGCACCCGCACCATTGCCTATCATAGCAGTATGGGCTGTCCGTTCAAATGTTCCTTTTGTGCAGTAGTGCCAATTTACAATGCGCGTTGGCGGGGTAAAAGCGCGCAACTGATTTACAAGGATATTAAATACCTGAAGGATAAACACGGCGGCAACGCTATCGAGTTTCACGACAACAACTTCTTTGTTTCGGAAAAACGCACGGTTGAATTCTCCCAACTCATTCACCCCGAAAATATGATCTGGTGGGGGGAAGGCAGAATTGATACTATCGATAAATACTCCGATAAATCGCTGGAGATAATGCGGGAATCAGGCTGCAAAATGATCTTCTTTGGCGCTGAAACCGGCAACGATGAAATTCTGAAAAAGATGGACAAAGGCGGTACGCAAAGCAGTGCCCAGATCAGGGCTTTTGCGGGACGGATGGCCAAATTTGATATCATTCCTGAATACTCTTTTGTACTGGGCACACCAGGCGATAACACTGAGCAGGTAATGAAACAAATTGACCAGGATATTGCCTTCATTAAAGAGATCAAAAGCATCAATCCAAAAACCGAAATTATTATTTACCTGTACAGTCCGGTCCCTACCGAAGGTTCAGATATGTATAAGAAAGTACTGGAGAGTGGTTTTCACTTTCCGGAAAAGCTCGAAGACTGGATCAGTCCGCACTGGGAAAATTTTGATTTACGCAAGAACCCGTTAACGCCCTGGTTAACACCCGAAATGATTGACAAGATAAAAGATTTTGAAACCGTGCTGAACAGCTATTACCCTACTGTTTCTGACATCAGATTATCGGCATTCAAACGCGGCATTATGCGCAGCTTGTCGGCCGTTCGGTACAAAACCGGTTTATACTGGAAACCATATGAATTAAAAGTGCTGCAGTTATTGTGGAAATACCGGCAACCTGAAATTGAAGGATTCTAATGCGACGAGCCATTAAACAGTTAACAACCCGTTTATACAAACCGCTGCTGGTAAAATACCTGTCGGCCACCCGCCTGTATACGTACAAGGGTATCCGACTGGTGATACCGCCGGCTGTTTTTCACCCGGGCTTTTTCTTTAGTACCCGGTTACTGTTGCGATATATCGCATCGCTTCCGTTGAAAAATAAATTATTCCTGGAACTGGGAGCAGGCAGCGGTTTAATAGCCATGTATGCCGCCCGGCAAGGCGCCAATGGAACGGCCACCGACATTAATCCTGTGGCCATTCATTCATTGGAGATGAATGCACGCAGCAACCGGATTCCGCTGACCATTATAAGATCTGACCTGTTTACCGATATTCCGCAACAGGCGTTTGATATCATTGCCATCAATCCGCCTTATTATAAAAAGCAACCACAAACTGTGGCAGAATATGCCTGGTATTGTGGGGAGCAGGGTGAATATTTTCAGCAATTGTTCAGCGGGTTACATCATTATATACACGCACAGTCGGTTGTATTAATGGTATTGTGCGATGGCTGCGATATAGAAATGATTAAAAGTATGGCGGGAGCTAATGGGTTCTATTTGAATATCGTATTAACAAAAAAGAACTGGGTGGAAACGAATTTTATTTTCAGAGTTGACCAGTTAACGAGTTGACGGTTTCACGATTCACGATTCATCATCGTCCTTTGCCATTCACGATAACAAATGATCACTAAAAAACTATATCATACTTACCAGCGTTACCGCACTTTGCAGACGGATGTCATCTCGGCATTGCCGATAGCTATCCTGATGCCGCACAGCGCCTGCAACTGCCGTTGCGTTATGTGCGATATCTGGAAGGATAATAAAAACCTGAAACAACTCACCGGGCAGGATATCACCGGTTTGCTGGGCACGTTTAAAAAGCTGGGTACGCGGGTAGTGGTTATGTCGGGCGGGGAAGCTTTGTTGAATGCCAACTTTTTCCGGTTCTGTGAAATATTGAAAAAGGAAGGGATTGCCATTACACTTTTATCTACCGGGATTGCCCTGGAGAAAAAAGTGGATCAATTGCTGGAATGGGTGAGCGAAATTATTGTTTCACTCGATGGCGATGAAACCCTGCACGACAACATCAGGCAACTACCAGGCGCTTTTCAAAAAATGCACCGGGGTGTGCAATTGATCAAAAACATAAATCCGAAGTTTCGCATCACCGCCCGTACGGTTATTCACCGCCTGAATTATCAGCACTGGATCCCCATCGTGAACTGCGCCATGGAAATGGGGCTCGATCAAATAAGCTTTTTACCAGCCGACGTAAGCAGTAATGCTTTTAACCGCGCCACCGCCTGGGACAACGACCGGCAGCAGGAAGTGCTGGTGCATGAGACAGAATTACCGGCCTTGCAATCGGCCGTACAGGAATTAATCAGCTATCACAAAACGGCCATTGAAGAAAGATTCATTGCCGAGCCGGCGGAGAAATTGCATAAGATCTACGGTTACTATGCGGCGTTTTATGGCAGGAATCCATTTCCGTATAAAAAATGTAATGCACCCTGGGTATCAACAGTGATTGAAGCAGATGGAACCGTTCGTCCCTGCTTTTTTCACGATCCCATTGGCAATATCCGCCAACAAAACCTGGAGACCATCATAAACAGCCAGGCTGCGATCGCATTCAGAAAGGGTTTGGATATGGATAAGAACGATACCTGTGTGAAATGTGTGTGCTATTTGAATTTACCACCGAGAATGGAACTATGAACTGACAACGGACAATCATGAACAACAAGATATTATTTTCTCATTCATATTTTTTAAGGTTCGACCCAAAACAATGGGCTACCGGGCAACCTTATGCCCCGTTGGGTACTTTATTCGCCGCTGCCCTGATGCGTGAGAACGGCTATACCGTTTCTTTATTCGACACCATGTTTGCGCACACGGCGCAGGATGTTCAACCTGCCATTGATGAGCAGTCGCCCAACTTTTTTGTGCTTTACGATGATGGATTCAACTACCTTACCAAGATGTGTTTGACCAACATGCGGGAGGCGGCGTTCGAGATGATGAAACTGGCCAAAGCAAAAGGTTGTACCGTGATCGTATCCAGTTCAGACAGTACCGATCATTTCGAAGAATATCTTTCCGAAGGCGCCGACTTTGTAATTATTGGCGAAGCAGAAATGACCTTGCTCGAACTGGTTCAGGCCATCAATAATAACACAACTAATTTTCAACACATAGCAGGACTGGCATTTTTCCATGATAACGAGGTTACCAGGACTCCAAAGCGCATCGTAATGAAAGACCTGGATGCACTACCCCAACCTGCCTGGGACCTGGTTGATTTGGCGCCTTACCGCGCGATGTGGTTAAAAAGCTCCGGTTATTTTTCGTTGAACATCGCTACCACCCGTGGTTGTCCGTTCAAATGTAACTGGTGCGCCAAACCCATTTACGGCAATCGTTACAATGCGCGTTCACCGGAGAAAGTGGTGGAAGAATTAAAAATGCTGAAGTCAACATTCGCTTTCGATCATATCTGGTTCAGCGATGACATCTTTGGATTGAAACCTGGCTGGGTACACGCCTTTGCCAATTTGATAGAAAAGGAACAATTGACATTCCGGTTCAAGATCCAGGCGCGGGCCGATCTGTTGTTGGAAGAGAATACCATCAAAGACCTGGCGCGCGCCGGTTGTCATAATATCTGGATGGGCGCCGAAAGCGGTTCGCAAAAGATACTCGACGCCATGGACAAAGGCACCACGGTTGAACAGATTTACCAGGCTACTACCCTGCTGAAAAAGAATGGCATTAATCCTTCTTTCTTTATACAATTTGGTTACCCCGGCGAAACCCGTGAGGACATTGCCAAAACCATTCGCATGATCAAGGACCTGTTGCCCTACGAAATGGGCATCTCGATCTCCTATCCTTTGCCCGGTACGCTGTTTCATGAACGCGTAAAGGCTGAGCTTACGCAAAAAGCCAATTGGACGGATTCTGATGAACTGTTGCTAATGTTCCGCAATACTTATCCGCCCCGGTATTATAAAAAACTGCATCGCTATGTACACCATGTTTTTCGCAAACAACAAGGCTGGGTAGCTTTACGCAATGCGGTAAAAAACCCTTTTACTGTTTCACGTACTGATTTTAAAAAGATAGCATCCGCCTGTTTGCATATGCCATCGCTGTTGGTTGAACGGATGCAATTAAACCGGTATGCACATGAATAAAGCAGCCACCTTTAATGTACTGGCAGGCACTTACGATGCTGCGTTTACGGAGAGCCTTATTGGCCACGCGCAACGCCGTGTCAGTCAAAAATGGTTGCAACCGCTGCTGGCCAGTAAACCTGCCATGCAGTTGCTCGAGATCAATTGCGGCACAGGCGCCGATGCGTGCTGGATGGCCAGCCTGAGTCATTCGGTGATAGCGACCGACGGCTCGCCCGCTATGATCGACAAAGCCCAACAAAAAACGGCTGTAATAAATTTATTCGCTAAGCCCACTTTTCAAACCTGTTCATTTGATGCATTGCAGGCTACATTTCAAAACCAGCAGTTCGATGCCATTATTTCCAATTTTGCCGGTTTGAATTGTGTATCACCCGCAGACATGAAAAAACTGTCGGTACAATTACAATCGTTGATACGACCCGGTGGTTACTTAGCCGTGGTATTGTTTGGTAAATACTGTTTTTGGGATAGCTTTTATTACCTGTTGAAAGGCCAGCCCCGGCAGGCATTCAGACGATGGACGAATAAAGAAGTTTTGGTGCAATTATCACCAGGCGTGCAACAACCGGTTTATTATTATTCCATAAAAGCATTTAAACGGTTGTTGTCACCCATGCAATTGATTGAAAAAAAACCGGTGGGTGTAAGCATTCCGCCCTCGTGGCTGGAAGCCTACATGCAACAACACCCGCGCCTGTTTCATTCGCTGGTACAATGGGAAGAAAAATTAGCCGGCGCCTCCCTGTTCACCAGCTTGGCCGATCACGCATTTCTGTTATTTAAAAAAGAAGCCAAATGAGGATCCTGCTAACACATGGATATTTTATAGAAGAAGACCCCAAGGAACAAGCCATTATGCGGCCCTATGTTCCACTGGGCATCCTGTATATTTCTGCCTACCTGGAACAAAATGGCTATGATAACGAGGTATTCGACAGTACTTTTTCTTCCTTCTCTACATTGTGCGCACAGCTACAGCAGCAACGCCCGCATGTGGTGGGCGTTTATACCAACCTGATGACGAAGCTGAATGTACTGCGCATTATTAGTTATATAAAAAGCCAGCCCGAATTACAACATACCAAAATTGTGCTGGGCGGACCTGAAGTAAGGAACCACGCTATTAAGTTCCTGGAACATGGCGCTGATTTTATTGCATCCGGCGAAGGCGAACAAACCATGTTGGAGCTGGTTCAATATGTAGAGGGCACTTTTACCGGTACGCTTACAGATATCGAAGGCGTATCTTTCCTTGACCCCGAAAAAGGATTACAACAAAATAAAGAACGCACCAAGGTAAAGAACCTCGATGTATTGCCCATGCCTAACCGGCGCAAAGTAAACCTGTCGTTGTACTTTGATGCGTGGAAAGGGCGCCATGGCACCAGCACCGTTTCCATAAGCACCATGCGGGGCTGCCCTTACAGCTGTAAATGGTGCAGCCGCGCCGTATACGGACAAAGCTACCGGCGCAGGACTCCGGCCAAAGTGGCTGATGAAATTGCCTATATAAAAGCCAACTATAATGTTGACAGCCTCTGGTTTGTTGATGATGTATTTACAATAAGCCATCAATGGCTGGAACAGTTCACCAACGAAATGACCATCCGCAACCTGGTAACTCCTTTTGAATGCATTACCCGGGCCGACAGGTTGAATGAAGAGGTTATCATCAATTTAAAAAAGAGTGGTTGTTTTCGGGTATGGATAGGTGCCGAGAGCGGTTCACAAAAAATAATCGATCTAATGGACCGCCGCGTGGAAGTGGAGCAGGTTCAAAAAATGATCCAACTGGCCCGCAAACATGGCATGCAGGCAGGCACCTTTATTATGGTAGGCTATCCCGGCGAAACAAAAGAAGATATCTACGCCACCGTACAGCATTTAAAAAATGCCGATCCCGACCTGTTTACCATTACAGTTGCTTACCCAATAAAAGGAACACCGTTGTATGCTGAGGTGGAAGATCGCTTTGTGACCAGCCTGCCATGGGAAAGCAGCACCGACCGCGATATTGATTTTACCAGAACCTATAACAGGAAATACTACGACTATGCCATTCAAATGATCAATTACGAAGTGAATTACCACAAGGCATTGAAGAGACCCGTAGCCAATTTATTCAAGCTGACCAAACTTAAACTTCGCTCAACGTTAGCCAAGGGACATATGTGGATGGAGGAAAGGCGGAAGGTTAGTTTTAACGAGTTGACCGGTTGACGAGTTAACGTGTTAACATGTTAATTGGTCAACTCATAATCTAAGAATTAACCGCAGTTGGCTGATTGGTCAGTTTCTTCTCAAGAGCATCAAGAACTTTTCGTTGAAAGAATTCAGGATTAGGTTTCGAAAAATGTTTCCCCGTATGTAACCCCATCCGAATACCGTGCGAATTCGTTTTCTTCAATTGTTCTTTCTTTAACCATCGGCGGGTAGTAACGCGCATCAGCCAGTTATCTAAACTATTTCCTGCTTTATTATCGAGCAACCATTCTACGGTTCTTTTAACCCAGCCCGATCTGGCCAGCACTATCGACTCTTTACTCACCGGCTGATTGGGAAAATAGCTGCCGGCCCAATTGTTTTGATCATAAAACCGGTCCATAGTACCATTGCCGCAAACCGGCTTAAGGGTAATCAGCTCGGTAGCGGTAAATATATTTTGTTCGTCAATGCACAATGCTTCTTCATCGATATAATAATTCATGCAATAGAAATGCTGATGCCCGGTAATAAATGTCAGTTTCTTGAACAGGTGCATCAGGGTACGGGCAAGCCACAATCTGTTAGCCCGCGTGATAATAAAAAAATCTATGTCGGTGTTTTGGTCGGCAAAATTCTTTGACAATGATCCCGAAATGCCAATGCCCCGCACAAAAGGAAACCTGAATAAAAATCCACCAACTTTATACCCCGTAGTCAACAATTTGCCGGCTTTATGGTTACCATTAGTCCTTCTTGCACGCAAAGAGGGATCCTGCTGCAAGGAATAAAAGCTACCCATACGAAACACCCGGTTATCGTCAACCAGTTGTTGCAGGGTTAGCAATACATCATCCCTGGACCCGGTTTGATCGAGGAAATGATGTATTTCGTCCAGTGTAAGCGGGTAATTAAAAATATCAAAATAAGCTAGTGCCTTTATGATACTTTGCTCGTATTGTACAGCCATGCAATAGAGTATTGTGATTAAGCAACTGTATTAATGTAGTAACCGTATACTGTAATAAGAATACTATGATTCGTGAAAAAAGGTTGCCTTTGTTGAAAAGGACCGTTCTTCGGAAATATATTGATGGCAAAAGAGGCTATTTCCTTTGCAAACGGATACTCGATGTATTGTTTGCATCGGTAATAATAATAACTGTGTTGAGCTGGTTATTGCCATTGCTGGCTTTGTTAATAAAACTTAGCTCAGAAGGCCCTGTATTCTTTTTGCAAAAACGTACCGGTCGTGGGGGAAAATCATTCACCTGTTACAAATTGCGCACCCTGGCATATAACCCGCCAGCCCATACTAAACCTATGGATGTGGGGGAGGAAACGGCGACGCCGCTGGGGCGGTTCCTGCGGCATTCGAATCTCGATGAGCTGCCCCAGTTTTTTAATGTACTGGCCGGCCATATGACCCTGGTTGGCCCCCGCCCACATATGCATGCCGATTGCAATGCGTTTGCCGCCCTTATTCCCCAATACAAATTCCGCAACCTGGTAAAACCGGGCATAACCGGGCTGGCCCAGGTAAAAGGGTATCATGGAAAGGTCATTACCCGGGAGTGTATATATAAAAGGTATGAATGGGATGCCTGGTATGTACAATATGCCAGTTTTTGGCTGGATCTTAAAATTATCGCCATTACCGCAGGACAAACCGTTTTGGCCGTGTTAGGAAACAGAAAAAAGAAACGGCCTGCTCCACTTGTGGTCATGGGAGAAGGAATTGCGATAAATCGTGAAATCCCGACAAGCAGGGACGGGTTGTCAACCGTGAAATCCCGACAAGTGGGGACAAGCAGTGAAATGAAAGTCGGCCAGGCTGAATCGTGAAACGTGAAATCCCAATAACTGCATAACTTTCACCCTTTTACAGTAATTTTGTAGTAAAACAAGGGGATCCTGGGTAGCATTCTGAACAGATGCCAGATGTTTTTGGTATTTTTTTGCATTTAGCTTTACCTGTTTGCCTGAGAATCCCTACCTTTGCAAACTCTTTAAAAGGGTAGTTCATGAACAGCCGACGGAATTACGATATAGCTTTTGTAGGACTGAAACCAGGCAATCATGAATTTGAATATACCATCGACGATAAGTTCTTTGTAGAGTACCAGGAGCAGGACTTCCGCCATTGCACGGCTCACGTAAAACTGACGCTGGAAAAGCAAAATGGCTTTATGCTACTGAAATTTGAAGTAGGTGGCAAACTGGAAGTTATCTGTGACCGCTGTGGTAATAATCTGCCACTGGAATTGTGGGACGAGTTCAACATTGTTGTAAAAATTGTGGACGAACCGGATGTAATGAATGAACAGGAGGAAGATCCCGATGTTTATTACATCTCAAAAGGCGAAAGCCATTTGCACATAGCCGACTGGATATATGAATTCATAAACCTGAGTATTCCTATGCAACGGATGTGTGCAGATGATGAAATGGGCGGACCACACTGTAATAAAGAAGTGCTGGAAATGCTCAGAAATCTGGAAGAACAAAAACAACCATCCGCCAATCCCTTATGGA
Organism: Niastella sp.; assembly: GCF_045805085.1. Classification (NCBI taxonomy): domain Bacteria; kingdom Pseudomonadati; phylum Bacteroidota; class Chitinophagia; order Chitinophagales; family Chitinophagaceae; genus Niastella; species Niastella sp. The sequence continues at coordinate 13,796 of NZ_JBJMLX010000068.1, read as the reverse complement.
AAGGGTTGGAAAAGTTTAAAGATCTGGAAGACAATTGATTATTTTTTTTTGAAGTTATAAATTTGAGTGTATGCCTAATCCAAAACGGAGACATTCCCAACAACGGGGTGCTAAAAGAAGAACACACTATAAGGCTGAAAAAGTAACCTTAAGCAAAGACAGCACTACAGGTGAAACGCATGTACGCCATCGCGCTCACGTGAGTGAAGGCAAATTATATTATAAAGGAAAAGTAGTTATGGAAAAGGCTTAATTAATTTAAGCCCTTTTTTTGATTTACTTTATTATTATAACATAATAAGCCTCGTTGCCGGAAATGACTATCTGTTTAGACATGATGGGCGGAGACTTTGCACCATTGGAGGCTGTAAAGGGTGTCCGCGATTACCTGACAGAAGCTGCTAATCCGGCTCTGTTGTTTCTAGTGGGTGATGAAGCGCAGATAAATCCATTACTGCAGCAGTTTGAAATACCAGCCGATAAGGTTAAGGTAATTCACGCCCCCCAGGTAATTGAGTATAACGAATCTCCTACCAAAGCGCTGAAAGAAAAGCAGCAATCGTCGATCGCTGTGGGCTTTCACTTGCTGGCTACAGGAAAAGCGGACGCATTTATCAGCGCCGGCAATACCGGAGCCATGCTGGTGGGTGCTATGTATAGCATTAAACCCATGGAAGGCGTTCAGAGGCCTACTATTTCTACCCTTATTCCAAAAGACAACGGAAACACCGGTCTGTTGCTCGATGTTGGCCTTAATGCCGACTGTAAACCAGAGCACCTGAACCAGTTTGCCCTGCTGGGTTCGCTGTATGCGAAGCACATTCTGGGCATTGACAATCCGCGTGTTGCATTGCTGAATATTGGGGAGGAAGAAGGCAAGGGCAACCTGCTGGCGCAAAGTACCTATCCCCTGCTGAAAGAAAATGATCAGATCAATTTCACAGGCAATGTGGAAGGCCGCGATGTGTTTCTCGATAAAGCCGATGTGGTAGTTTGTGATGGATTTACCGGAAATGTGATCCTTAAAATGGCCGAGTCTATTTACGAGATCACTCACCGGAAAGAGATAAAACATGAGTACCTCGAACGCTTTAATTTTGAATTGTATGGCGGAACCCCGGTACTTGGCGTTGCCAAACCCGTGATCATTGCCCATGGCATTTCCAAAGCCAAAGCATTTGTTGCCATGATAAACCTGGCTCAGAAAATGATCGCCACCGACCTGATGGGCAAAATGAAAGCCAGTTTCGAATCGAAATAATCCTTCCCCCTTCAACATATTGTAATACCCCGACCACAACGTCGGGGTATTTTTATTTACCTTTCTTCTATGAACGAGATCATTGGTTACCTGCGGAATTACCTTCAATCCATCAACCGCTCCGTTTTTCTGTTTACCACCCTTTTGGTAGCCATTGCTATTACCTGTAATTATACCCTCCGCATAGAACCGGCTATTGTTGCACTCTCAACCTGGCCCCTGCGCATTGCGGGGTTCTTTATGCTGTTTGGGTTTATTTTTTCTGCCGCCTGGGTGCTGCAATTCCTGGTTTCTCCTGCTACCATTCCCAATGACCGGATCTTTTTTGTGTTGCTGCTGTTGGCGCCGGCCATTTTTGCCATTAAGATCACTTTTGGCGAAGTAGCCAGTTACCTTACAGCACATTTTCCCTACCCCTGGAACCAATACTGGAATAAGGTGCTCGACTGGCCCTTAAAACTGCTGGCTGTAGCCATACCGGTCATTGCCCTGTGGCGACTGGGCCGTTTTGAAGGCCCGGTGGCCGGCGTACAGGCCAGGGGCTTTAAGGTAAGACCATATTTTTTATTACTGCTGGCCATGGTGCCACTGATCGCTTTTGCAGCCACGCAAAACGATTTTTTGAATACGTATCCCAAGGTGCAACGCATTGATAATATAGCCCAATACGTGCAGCATCCCCTTCCCTGGAATGGGTTGTATGAACTTTCCTATGGGATTGACTTTGTAACTATTGAATTTTTCTTTCGCGGATTTCTGGTGCTTGCGTTTGCCCGTTTGGCCGGTAAACATGCCATATTACCGGTTGCGGCCTTCTACTGCTCCATTCATTTTGGAAAACCTTTGTTCGAATGTATCACCTCTTATTTCGGCGGCATCATTCTGGGAGCTGTAGTATACAATACACGTAGTATCTGGGGAGGATTAATAGTACACCTGGGTATTGCCTGGCTCATGGAACTGGCAGGTTACCTGGGGCATGTTTATAAAGGCTGGTAAAAAATCGTGATAACTACAGTAAAGCCAGATCAGACTGTTTCATATAAGCACAAAAAGGATATTCCTGCGCAATGGCATTCAAACGTGTTATTGTTTCTTCACTGGGGGGAGTAGGAAATGTTTTTTCCAACAAGAGTTTTTCGGCGTTTTTAGCGCTTTCGAAGGTGTGGCGGGTTGAAGTGCTGCTCGTAGCAGAAACCAAATTGAAAGTTTTCTTTTTCATGCACAAAATTTACAAGTAGTGATAAAATGTAATTAATCAGGCTTTCCTTGGATACGTACGCTACTTTAAAAATCAGAACAGCTAATTCATTAGGCAAGAAAAAGAGAGACTCGTTAATCGTTCATTCAAATGGCTAGCAGAAAAATGTAAGAAAAGAAGAATATATAGCAATAAATTCGATCTATTCAAAGATAGATCAAATTTGCCGAAACTGGAAGTTTTTAACAAAAAAACCACCGGTTTCTTGTAGAAAAATACCGCAATAGGGAATTATACTTATCAAAATTACCGCTATTGCTTCCAAAAATCATAATGGATCGTGGTCTTTCTGTCTATAGCAAACGCAAAATGGGTATTGCTTTCCCAATCGGTTCAGTCGATTGATCGTTTCCTCTGTCGGTGGAGGAACGGCATTAATTAAATTTTCAACTAATGTTGTAGAGTTATTCTTAATTCTGTTTGCACGGCGTGCAGATCTTCTTGTAATAACGGGCAACTCCAATGCAGGAGAATAAATGGTTGCCGATGATTTTTTCATACGTTCAATACTTTTGAATGTTATCAGATGGTGGTCCCAATAAAAAATATGTATGGCTCTTTAGGCCTTGAAGAAACTTGCTACCGATCAAACACTGTAATAACCAAAAGGTTCACTGAGTACAGATATTGTAAGCGAGATGGATGAGACTTAACATTTCTGTAGTAAAATTCCTGATTTAAGGTCGTAAAAACAGGGTTACAAAGTTATATAAAAATTAATTCTTTTCCTAATGCTATCCAAATAATTTATATGGGTTGAATAAAAAAATTACGCCTGATGATAACTGAAAGATCATCAGGCGTAACATAAAAAATCTTTATAAACAGTGCGTTATTAGTAAAGCAACTTAATCAACAGATTGCAGGTAATCAATACCAATTGCATTAACGCCGGTTCCACCTTTTCTACCTCTTAAATAAATAGTGAAGGCGTTAAAGGGAGAAAGGTTAACTGAATTCAATGTGGCGATCACAGAATCGACACCCGATTTCTTTACAGTCACATTAACAGTAGCTGGCGTAATACCTGAAAACTGGTTATACGAACTTGAGTAAACATTATCGGCATAGCTGCGACCTGAAGACACAAGGGTATTATCAAAATACAGATCCACATCGTCCAATTCAGGGGCCAGATGAAAAAACCTGAAGAATGATTTGTCATTGGTAAGCACGCTGTAATTATCAGCAATTTTGACAGCGCCTACATGCATAGAATCGATGTTGTACAACAACAAGGTGGCATATTCAGATGAATCGTATATGCTGCTGCTCAAGGAGGCTACAACGCTATCGCCACCAGCTTTTTTAAAGCCGATCGCATACACGCCTGGGTCCAGGGCAGAATAAGAACTGGCAACTGTGCCCGCATTGATCGCAGAGGATGCCTTTTTATCATTAAAATAAACTTCAACAGCCGGAGCCCAGGGCGCCAGATGCAGGAGTGAGATATAAGTTTTGGGGGCGGCTGTGGAACTTGCGGTATTTTTTATACAACCATTCAACCCTACCGATACAAAAGCCAGTATTCCCAATACCCAAAAAGCATTTTTTCTTACTTGCACAGTTTTCATTTTTAGTTAACAAAATTTGATTGTGGTTCCTAGTTGCAGATGCTTGAAATTGTCGCTATCAGACCACAAATTTACCAATTAGTTTAGCCTGATATATCGATTTTCTGACCATTATGACAAATAACCAGCTACTTACGTTGCACCTTGTTATGCCTAATAACTGATTATAAAGCCAAAAGGGCCCGAAGGCCCTTTTATAACTGAAAAAAAAATGTTTTTTATTAATTATGGCGCCAGCCGCCAAAATGGCCCCCGCCCTGCTGGTTATCACCACGATTTTGCTGTGGCTGAGACTGCTGCTGGGGTTGCTGTTGTTGCTGCTGCCGTTGATTACCAGGCTCGGTGTTACGCCGTTCAAATTGAGGCTGTTGCTGCTGAGGTTGCTGTTGTTGCTGTTGCCCGCGAAAACCCCGGAAACCACCACCCTGGTTATCAAATTGAGGCTGCTGCCGGCGTTGCTCAAACTGGCGCCGGTTATTTTCCGCATCCGCATTTCTTTGACGCATCATCTGTTCCTGTTGCTGACGGCGGTTATTTTCCTCATCTGCATTTCTTTGGCGCATCACCTGATCCTGTTGCTGGCGTCGGTTATTTTCCGCCTCCGCATTTCGTTGCCGCATCACCTGATCCTGTTGCTGGCGTCGGTTATTTTCCGCATCGGCATTTCTTTGACGCATCACCTGTTCCTGCTGTTGACGTTCTTCAAATTGACGACGGTTATTGGCATCATCATTTCTTTGCCGCATTACTTGTTCCTGTTGTTGACGTCTTTGTTCAAAAACCGACCCATTGTTTCCACCATTGTTTCTATCCCAGGTCCGGCCCTGGCCTCTGTCTTCCAACTGACGACGGTTATTGGCATCGTCATTTCTTTGCCGCATTACTTGTTCCTGTTGCTGGCGTCTTTGTTCAAAATTATCAGTGTTTCCACGGCGGTCGTTATTACCTCCAAATCGGTTACCGCGATTATCAGCTCCGTCATTACGTTGATCCCTGTTGAACCGTTGAAACCGGTCGGGTGCATAACGGTTGTTATCGCGATTCACCCGTGGGCGGTAAATAGCCACTTCATTATCGCGGAAATTGGTTCTGCCAGGTCTGTTGGCATCCCTGATGCTCACCGAACGGATGGATTGGCCGGTATACCGTTCCACCTCATGCCGGCCGGGGCCTGTTACATATACATTCCGTTCGCGGCGATAATTATTTATAATGGTGGTATTGTTAATGAAGACGGTATTTCGTTGCGCACCATAACAATGCTCATATACCCGCGGTGAAGCAATGTACTGCCGGTCAACAAAACACCAGTAGTTGCTGGGCGGAGAATAACTGCCAAACGAAAGGTTTACGCCCACACTGAACTGTGGTCCCAATGGCGCCCAGCCGTAATAATCACCGCCGCTGCGCCAGCAAACCCAGGCTGGCGACCAGTCATAGCCCGGCTCCCAAAGCCAGCCATAATAATCATCGTAAAACCAACGGCCGTAGTGAAAAGGCGCCCAGCCCCAGGAATAATCCGAGACCCACATCCATTCATATTCATCGGTCCAAACCCAGTGCCCGTTGGTGCTGTAAGGTCTGAAATCGGGGCCCGTATCGGGGCGCCAAACATATCCATATTCAGGGTAATCGATCCAGCTTCCATATGGCGACAGTTCATCGTAGAATATCTGGTATGAAACCTGCTCTTCCTGGGCAGTTGCTTTATTTTGAAGGCTGCCAAACAGTAATAACAAAAGTATTACCGGCATACTGATTATTGCAATTCGTTTCATTTAGTGTGTTTTAGAATACTTATTAAATTAGAACGAATACAATGCCAGGCGTTTAGGCGCTTACACCTTTTAATAATACTTTATGTGAAGGAAGCGATAAAACCGGGTTTTAACTAAACGGGTATGCAACTATTTGAAGGGGGCCCAAATAAAAATCGTCCCGACAGGGTCGGGACGACTGAATTTCTTACTGTATGTTGACCGGCGGTTAATTATAGTGAAAACCTTCGTGCATTGATTTATATAAAGATGCGGGTTTCATGGCAGGGACAATGATCCGGCGAATAGTGTATAATGGGTCCTGCTCATCGCGTTTCGAGTATAACTGGAACGCAGCGATCATGCCTCTTTTCTTTAACTCCGGGATAGCTTCATGATTCCACAAACCAAAAGGATAAGCAAAGTACTGGATCTTTTTACCGGTAATGGATTCCAGCAGTTTGGTTGGCTTTTCAATTTGAATTTCCCAATCCTTACCCTGGTATTTCTTTACGTTATGATGGTCCCAGGTATGTGAACCTATCACGTGGCCATTATCAGAAAGCTCTTTGATCTGCTCTTTGTTCATATAGTGTGGGCGGCCGATTGAAACGGTCATTACGAAGAACACGCCCTTATAACCATATTTATCCAACAGGGGCCTGGCTACTGTGTATTGGTCCAGATCAGTATCATCGAAAGTAAGCATCACCGGTTTTGACGGTAATGGCTTTCCTTCGTTCAGGTAGGCATATAACTGATCGGGAAGAATAGTATGATAACCGCTGTCGCTCAGCATTTTTATCTGATCGGCCAATGAAGCAGGCGGTATAATGTAATCCTTGGCTGATTTGGAATCAGTAGGCTTCCAGTCGCGAATCTGGTGGTAACATAAGATCGGAACTTCCGGACGGGCCAAAATGGTTTTGGGGTCAGCAACTTTCATCCCCTCAACCGATGGCATGGGTTCAGCATTTGCTGATTTGTCTTTACCAGATGTTGGATGTTCGGATGTGGAAGAGCCAATTGCATTGGCCACTTTAGCTGAAGGATTTTCGTGACAATTAGCTGCCATAAAGCAGAACAAAGCAATTGTCAGAATAGCTATCAATTCAGGTTTCGAGCGAAATGTGTGTGTCTTCATAGAATGGAGCAAACTTACGTAAAATAGGCATTGCATAAACGGGTAAAACCCCTTATTTGTTGTAGAATGTACGATACATACGCCACTTTTTTTGCACATATTTGGTAGACCTCTCAACCTTTGCAGTTTTTACTATGTATACGTATAAGTTACCCTATATTGATGGAGTGGAAATACCATTAACGGAACAATAACGCCTTCCAGGTTTCAGGTTCCAGGTTTAGCCTCCACTCTAGAACTAAATAACTGATTAACTTGCGGGCCTGGTTTCAGCGGCGAAGTATTGACCATTCACCATTGACCATTTACGATTCATGAACCAGGTAAAAGATTATTACAAAATACTGGAATTACCCACCACCGCGTCCTTGCAGGACATAAAGCGATCGTTTCGCCGGCTGGCCCAGCAATACCATCCCGACAAAAACGATGGTAGTCAAATGGCCGCCGCTCATTTCCGCGAAATACAGGAAGCTTACCAAACATTAAGCGATCCTAAAAAGCGGGAAGCCTATCATTACCAACGCTGGTATGTACGCAGTACCGGAAAATCATTTACCAGTGCACCCCTCACCCCCGCCCATATTTTACAGGAATGCCGTTTATTGCAAAAGTATGTAGCTTCCATGAACACATTCCATCTCCGGTACGATGCAGTAAGCCTGCACATTCGCGAACTGTTAACAGAGAACGCCATCGGGATGTTACGGGAACAAAAAGATGTAGCTGTTAACGACGCCATCATTCAAAGCGTGTTGACATCGGTTCAACCCTTACCCCGAAAATTCTTTATGCCCATTGCAGATCTGTTAATTCAACTGGCCGGTGACGATGCCACCGCCCGTGCAACCATTGAACAGGCGATCAGCAGTAAAAAACAACACCACATATGGGATAAATATAAATGGGTGTTGATGCTGGTTATTACCGCACTTATTTGCTGGTTCATTTACCATTTATAGCCCCTTCTGGTTTATCTTTATTGAAACTTCACTGGCATGAGAAAATACCTGTTGCTGGGCATCCTGCTTTATAGCTATTCCATCCTTCGTGCTCAAAAGGATACAGGCAATAAACGGTATGAACAACCGGCAACACCGGTTTGCATCACCCACGTTAATATAGTAAATGTAATTACACAAAAGATAGATGCCGATCAAACGGTTGTCATTGACAACAACCGCATTTCAACAGTTGGCGCCACCAAAAAAATAAAAGCGCCCGCCAATGCCCGGGTTATTGATGGAACCGGTAAATACCTGATGCCCGGCATGACCGATGCGCATATTCATTTCTTTCAAAGCGGTGGTTTATATACCCGGCCCGATGGGCTGAATCTGACGAGCGTATATCCTTATGAAAAAGACCAGCAATGGGTAAAAGATAACCGGGCCGATCTGATGGCGCGTTACCTGGCCTGCGGCATTACTACGGTTATTGATGTGGGTGGCCCTTTCAGCAATTATGCCATCCGCAGCCAGCTTGATACGACTATTCTTGCACCTAATGCGTTTGTGACCGGTCCGCTGATATCAACTTACCAGCCGCCGAACCTTGATAAAAACGACCCGCCCATTGTAAAAGTGAACAGCGAACAGGAAGCCCGTGACCTGGTGAAAAAACAATTGCCCTACAAACCTGATTTCATCAAGATCTGGTACATTGTGTTAGGCGATCAAAAACCTGAGACCACCTACCCTATTGTAAAAGCGGCTATAGAAGAAAGTCATGCCAACGGGTTAAAAGTAGCAGTGCATGCTACCCAGTATGAAACCGCTAAACTGGCGGTTCAGGCCGGCGCCGACATCCTGGTGCACAGCGTTGATGACATGCCCCTGGACAACGACATGCTGCAGCTGATGAAAAGCAGGAACATCGTATACATTCCCACCCTGATTGTTGTAGAAGGGTATCACCGCACGTTCACCCAGCAATTCGATTTTACTGCCCATGACCTCACTTACTCCAATCCCTTTATGCTGGGCAGCCTGCTCGATCTGCAACACCTGGGCGACAAAGCGCCCTTCGATTATCATACCATGCGCAGCCGGTTTCATATTCCAGCCAAAGAAGATACCACGATGGCCACCAACCTTAAACTCGCGCAACAAGCCGGTGTGTTAATTGTTTCAGGCACCGATGCCGGTAACATTGGTACCCAGCATGCCGCCTCTTATGGAAACGAACTGCTGGCCATGCAAAAAGCCGGGCTCACCAACTGGGAGATCATTCGCTCCGCTACTATCAACGCGGCCAAAGGTTTTGGAAAGGAAAAAGACCTGGGCAGTATTGAAAAAGGCAAGCTGGCCGATCTGTTGTTGCTGGATAGCGATCCCACCCGCAGCCTGCCCACTCCTGCCAGCATTCGCAGCATTTTTCATCATGGGGTAATTATACATCCGGAAAATTTAATACAATCCACTCCCGAAATGCTGGTTCAACAACAGGTAAATGGCTATAACCTTCGTAATATCGACGCTTTCCTGACGCCGTACAGCGACAGTGTGGTCATTTACGACATAAATGGCAAGGTGTTGATGAAGGGAAAACAGGAGATCCGGGAGGAATACGCTAAATATTTCAACAAAACGCCCGAATTGCATTGCCAGATCGTAAACCGAATGGTGATGGGCAACACCGTTGTTGACCAGGAAAAACTAACCAGCGCCAACCGTAAACCATCTGAAGGCATAGCTGTTTATAAAATAGAAGCTGGTAAAATTATAACTGTTCACTTTATAGAATAAATATGGCACGCACTCCTTCTGTTATGATACCACTGGGTGAAAAAGCACCCGGTTTTACATTACCTGATACAGTCAGTGGGAAAGATTTCTCGCTGGAAACAGCAAAAGGCGCCACCGCCACGGTGCTGATGTTCATCTGCAATCATTGCCCGTTTGTGAAACACGTAAATGCAGCATTGGTAAAACTCGGAAATGATTATAAAGATAAAGGCATCAGTTTTATTGCCATCAGCTCCAATGATGCAACCGCTTATCCCGAGGACGGACCCGAACAAATGAAACAGGTAGCTGAACAACAACAGTACCCCTTCCCTTATTTATACGATGAATCGCAGGAGGTAGCCAAAGCTTATGAAGCAGCCTGCACGCCCGATTTTTTTATTTATGACAGTAATCTGCTGTTGGCATATCGGGGGCAGCTCGATGATTCCCGCCCGGGTAACGGCAAACCCGTTTCGGGCGCAGCTATCCGTAATGCGCTGGACCATTTGATAGCAGGAAAACCCGTTCCTGCCGATCAAAAACCAAGTATCGGCTGCAATATCAAGTGGAAATGATAGGGTCCTTAAAGGCGAGGTAATAACATCGGCACCTGCTTTTTGTATGCTGTATATTTTTCACCAAACTGGGCTGTCAGTTTTTTTTCTTCCAGCCTGGCGCCCCAAACCGTATATATTGTAATAACCAGGCAGGCCAATAAATTTTTTACATACGGGAAAATAAAAAAGAAGCTCCAGAGGAACAACAGCGTACCGAAATACAAAGGATGGCGTACGTAGCGGTTCAATCCGCTCAATTCCAGGTCAGCTGGCGGTTGTTCTTTATAAAATACGCTGATGCCACTAAGTGAGAAAAAATACTTTCTTATCAACAGGCCCATAATAATCAATCCCGCCACCAACGGAATACATAACAATAATTTTACCCAAACCGGGGCTGCGTATATAAGCTGGCTTTGCAGGTAAACCTGGTACACCAGAATGGCAATAAGGGTAACCGCCGCAAATACCGAATAGGAAAAGGAATAATATTTATACTGTGGGCCCAGCCGCTGTTGCATCAGGCGTTTCCACCAGTTTGCCGCCAGCACACTATGTAAAATGCCAAAAAGCACCCAGAGCAGCACAAGGATAATATGACTTATTATAAACATATGGCTTGTTAAGTTACTGATTTAAATGCAAGGTTCAGGAGGGCAAAGGGCAGAGAACCGTCGCCGCAACCGGGACCCTGGACTTGAAACCACGAACTAACAAACTCAATAACTTACGAACTTAATAACCTACGAACCAAATAACTAAAACTTAGAACAACAGAAGCTGAAACCTTTGAACTTTCAACTTTCAACTGAGAACTGTTTATCTTTGCGCCATGCATTATGTATCTGTAGAAGCACTCGGTAAGTCATTTGGTATAAAACCGTTATTTGAGAATATTTCATTTCATGTGGAAGAGGGCGATAAAATTGCGCTGGTTGCCAGGAATGGCAGTGGAAAAAGTACCCTGTTACGCATTCTTGCCGGCAAGGAAACAGCCGACAGCGGCACCACCTGGATCAATAAAGAAGTGACCGTTGCCTTGTTCGAGCAGGACCCCGTTTTTGATGAAAAAGGGACGATCCTGGATAATATTTTCTATCATAATCACCCGGTTATCAATGCCATACGGGAATTTGAGGCCATTAGCGAAGAGGGTGATCCCGATAAACTGACCGACGCCATTGTAAAAATGGATGACCTGGGCGCCTGGGATTTTGATGCCAAAGTAAAACAGATCCTGGCCAAACTAAACATCCATCACCTGAACCAGGCAGTAAATACCCTTTCGGGCGGGCAACGCAAACGGGTGGCCCTGGCCAAAACCCTCATCGATATCGGTTTTGACCATAAACACGTATTGCTGATCATGGACGAGCCCACCAACCACCTGGATGTTGAAATGGTGGAATGGTTGGAAAATTACCTCGACCAACAAAATGTAACCTTGTTATTAGTTACCCACGACCGCTACTTTTTGGATGCCGTAAGTGATGAGATCTGGGAAATAGACGGCAGCGATCTGTTTGTTTACAAGGGAGATTATCAAAACTACATTGAAAAAAAAGCGGCCCGCCAGGAAAGCGATGCCGCCAGTATAGATAAAGCCCGTAATACATATCGTAAGGAACTGGAGTGGATGCGCAAGCAACCCAAAGCCCGTACTACCAAAAGCAAAAGCCGCCAGGATAATTTTTATAAAGTAGAAGCCAAAGCCAAACAGCGTATGGATGAGGCTCAATTGGAACTACAGATGAAAATGAACCGGCTGGGCGGTAAAGTGATCGAACTGAAAAAGGTATACAAAAGCTTTGGTGAAAAACCGATCATGAAAGGGTTTGATTACACCTTTAAAAAGGGCGAACGTATTGGGGTGGTAGGAAAAAATGGCGTGGGCAAATCTACTTTTCTGAATATGCTGCAGGGCCTTGAACCGGCCGACAGCGGTAAGATCAATATTGGCGAAACAGTCATCTTTGGTAACTACTCCCAACAGGGACTGGTGATAAAGGAAGACATGCGGGTGATTGAATTTGTAAAAAACATTGCAGAAAGCTTTCCATTGGCCAGTGGTGGCGCCTTAAGCGCGGCTCAGTTCCTGCAATTATTCCTTTTTCCGCCCGAACAACAATACACGTATATTTCCAAACTTAGTGGTGGTGAAAAAAGACGGTTGCATTTATTGTCGATCCTGTTCCGCAATCCCAACTTTTTGATCCTCGATGAACCTACCAATGACCTTGACCTCCCTACCCTGGGCGTGCTGGAAAATTTCCTGACCGAATATCCTGGCTGTTTACTGATCGTTTCCCACGACCGGTATTTTATGGACCGTCTCGTTGATCACTTATTTGTTTTTGAAGGCGACGGCTTCATCCGTGATTTCCCGGGTAACTATTCTCAATACCGGTTATGGTTAAAGGATAAAGAAGAGGAGGGGAAAACCGACACCAAACCCATTAGGCAGGAAGAAAAAACGGCGCCGGTTAAGGAAGCTGAGAAAAAGAAGATGTCGTATAATGAAAAAAGAGAATTCGAACAAATACAGAAAGATATTGCCAAACTCGAAAAAGAAAAACAAACCATCACCGAACAAATGAACGACGGCTCCCTGCCCTTCGATCAGCTGCAACAGTTATCGGTTCGGATAAATGAGATTACGGGTTTGCTGGATGCGAAGGAGTTGCGTTGGTTAGAACTAAGTGAATTTGATGCGTAGTTAACAAGTGGATATAGTTCTCAGTTCTTAGTGCTGGATTCTAAGTTTAAGTTATTGGGTTCGTAGGTTCTTTAGTTTGTTAGTTCTTCACCTGCGAACTCAAGAACTAACGAACTTACGAACTAACAAACTTTGCCATTCACGATTCACCATCACCACTCAACATGGATTTCAACCAAAATCCAGTCTCTCTCTGTTATTTTTGAAGAAATACAAAAAGCACATTATGAGAAGAACGCTCCTGGTTATGGCTTTGGCGGCTTCCACAGCTGCCTCGGCGCAAAAGATCGCCGACCCTAAGCCATTTGCCAATACAATAACCCCAGACGACCTTAAGAAGCATTTGTACATCATAGCCGGCCCCGGTATGGAAGGCCGCGAAACGGCCACTGAAGGACAACGGAAAGCAGCTGCCTATATTGAAAACCAGTTTAAAACACTGGGATTACATCCCGGTAATAAAGGCAATTTTCAATTAGGTTATCCCATATACCAGGATTCAATTTCCAAAGCAGCTATAGAAGTGAACGGAAAGTCGTTTGCAATGTTCAACGACTTTATGATCAATCAATCGATGGCGCATACGAGCACTATCTTCTGCAATGAAGTTGTTTTTGCAGGGGCTGGCATCAGCGATAGTACCCACAACGATTTTAAAGATGTAGCAGGCAAAATTGTACTGATATTTCAGGCGCCGCCGCCATCAGCGCCAACCGGTGGTAGCTCCAGTGCCCGTAACCGCTCAAGGTTTGGTCCATACCAGGTTATGGAAGCTGCACTAAAAAATGGCGCTGCTG
>NZ_JBJMLX010000067.1:0-5491 GCF_045805085.1 Niastella sp. | reverse complement strand
TTACCTCCACCGACTATACCAAAAGCACCAACACGCGCAGAACGAATGCAGATGAAATATATGTTCAAATGATCGATGACCTTGCTAAAGCGCAGGACCTTTTAACCAATACCTATGCTACCACACCCGATTTCCCATCGGCCCGGGTGCGGGTGAACAGACAGGCGGTTAAAGCCTTGCAGGCGAGAATTTATTTGTATCGGGAACAATGGACCGAGGCCGCTGCCGCCGCAACGGAAGTGATCCAATCAGGCATTTATCAACTGGAGACTGATTTACAACAAACATTCCGGTATAATAGCCGGGAGGCCATTCTGCAATTTATGCCGGTGAGCAATGCTTTTAATACAGCAGAAGGAAGTTATTTTGTTCCGGTTGTTCCCAATGGCAGGCCCGTTATCACTTTGAGTGATTCGCTTTTAAAATATCTGGAGCCGGGTGACCTGCGGCAGGCATGGATAAGAACCGTGACGGTGAGCGGAAAACAATACAGATCACCATATAAATACAAACAAAACACAGCAACTTCTCCGCGGGAAGAATACAATATGGTGCTGCGGTTGGCAGAACAATATTGTATTCGCGCGGAGGCTCGTGCCCGGTTAGATCAACTGCCTGAAGCGGTCAGCGATCTGAATGCGATCAGGAAAAGAGCGGGGTTATCAGAACTGCCTACTATATCAACACAAAACCAGGTGTTGGCGGCTGTAGAACAGGAATGTCGTATTGAGTTCTTTGCTGAATGGGGCCACCGCTGGTTTGATCTCAAGCGTTGGCCGGCACGAGCTAATGACGGCAAAAAACGAATAGACGAGGTCATGAGCGCCTTACGCCCCGATACCTGGAAATCTACAGCTGCACTTTGGCCCATACCTGTTTTAGAGAGAACACGTAATCACGAATTGACTCAAAACCCAGGATACGAGTGATAAGCCGCTTAATTACGACGCAGGTCGCTGTAAATAGTAGCATATAACCAGGGAACTCCAATGCCATATTCAAATTCAACCAGATTCCCGTAAGGAATATGCGAAAATGAAAATCCGCCAAACATGCTACGCAATCTGTCCATCTCATAAAAGACGTCACAATATGTCCCTGTTGGGTTCGTGAGATCACAATCGGTGAACCAGATGAAAGGCGTATCCAGCGCATAAGACGAACTAAACGGTTGAATGAACGCGTTTGTTTTTGCATCGATACCCGCACTGTTATTAGCACTGGCAGCAGTAAACGCGCAGGCAAGAACGAACACTGCGATCACTTTTTTCATAACTGATCAGGTTTTTATGGTGTTAACAATAAGAGACAACGTATTGCTGCGTGATAGTAACTGAATGGAAGTATGTATCCGCTACTGATAGATAGGTAAATGGTACAAGAAGCCGGATATTTGTGCATCAGCATGTGTAGCGAATAAAAACCCCCAGACAGAATAACAGAACTCCCCATTAATATTAAACAACACACTTATAAATATGACAAAAAAAGCAACAAATTAGTGCACCCACATAAAAAGAACTCACAACATAAAACCCCTTGGCTAACAGTTGTTAACAGGTTATTCATGGCTAGCTTGTCTGTCTTATCACAGGTTATTATTATACACTTACACTTGCGATCTATTATCTATATTTGAAACTTATAATATCTCGACCATGCAACACCTCCTTTTACTACATGGCGCCTTAGGCAGCAAAGACCAGTTTCAATCACTCGTGCATTTATTGGAAGATACCTTCCAGGTACACACATTCAACTTACATGGTCATGGTGGGCAACCGCTTCCTGATACCTCATTCTCTATTGAATTATTCAGTGAACAGATTGCAAGATACATTCAAGATATGAATATTGAAAAGGCAAATGTCTTTGGTTATAGTATGGGAGGATATATTGCTATGTATTTAGCTAAACAAATGCCCGATACCATCAACAAAATAGTAACTCTCGCAACAAAATTTTATTGGGATGAGAAAACTGCGACGAAAGAAGTAGGGATGTTGGATGGTAAAATCATCCAGGAAAAACTACCAGCCTTTGCGGCACAATTACAACAACGTCATGTGCCCGTTGACTGGTTAACTATACTCGATAAAACCACTGAATTACTAATCAACTTAGGGAAAAACAACACACTACAATTAGCAGATTACACCAGTATTACTACACCCAGCCTGGTGCTCTTGGGCGACCGCGATAAAATGGTTACCCTTGAAGAAACGCTGGCAGTATATAAACAATTACCCAACGCCCAATTGGGCGTACTACCGGGTACCCCCCATATTTTTGAGCAGGTAAATTTGTCGCTTTTGGCGTACCTGATAAAAGGGTTCCTGAAATAAAAAAGCCGGTTATTCATGAGAATAACCGGCTTAAAAATCTTTACATCCTTATCCCATATATCCCAGTCCTACGCCACCTCCTTACTCATCTTAGGCACATGCACCTTTAAGGTACAACCTTTTCCCTTGGAGGAGATCACTTCCAGTTTGCCATCGAACAGTTCGATGCGGCTGAGGATGTTGCTGAGCCCCACTCCTCTTCTTCTTTCCTTAGGGTCAAAACCTTTGCCGTCGTCCTGGATCCGGAGGTCGATAAAGTTGTTCTTTTCAAACAGCTCGATGTTTACATGATGCGCCTGGGCATGTTTTATAATATTATTGAACTGCTCCTGCACAATACGGTACAGCGCCAGCTGCTGCTGCGAGGTGATATTACGCAACTGTTCTTTTTCATACAGAAATTTGATGGCGAAAGGATTTACCACCCTGATGTTTTCAATAAGGTCCTGCACGGAATCGACCAACCCGTTTTTATCCATGACCGGCGGCACCAGTGATTTGGAGATCTTCCTGATCTCATTAATGGCCAGCTGCAGGTTCTTGATACTGCGTTCCGCCAGTTCTTCCTGCAGGTCTTTTTCATGCAGGGAAGCTTCTACGTAAGCCTTTGTTACCGCCAATATCTGGTTGATGTTATCGTGCAGTTCCCGGCCAATCTCGGCCCGTTCGCGCTCCTGGCCTTCTATTGAGGCCCTTACCAGTTTGCGCTGACTTTCCAGCCGCTCGCGGGCAATTTGCGCTGAGTAATTGGCCAGCTGTTGTTCGGCTTTTACCTTTTCTGTTATATCCTGACAGGTGCCAATAAAACTGATCCCGGTCGCATCCTTGCGTTGAGAGCCCCTGGCCTCGATGCATTTTTCAATACCTGCCTGGCTGGTGATGCGGAACTGAACAACCTCCGTAGTGTCGGTGGCAACCGCCTTTTCCCGGGCCTCCAATATAACTGGCCTGTCATCAGGATGTACAAACTGCATAAAGATCTCAAAAGACAAACCGGAATCAATATCCCGATCGAGGATCCGGTACAACTCATCGGAGCAGGAGATCATTTCCCCATTTTCGCTTAATTCCCAGCTTCCTATTTTGGATATCCGCTGCGCTTCGGCCAGTTGTCGCTGGCTATTGCGCAGATTTTGTTCGGTCTCCATTTTCTCCCGCCGTTCATTGGCTTCCTTTAGGGCCCGCTTTATTTTGGGTATTACAGTAAACAGTTTGTCTTTTATGGAATAGTCGGTTACGCCATTCTTTATCAACTCCACCGCATTTTCTTCCCCAATGGTGCCCGACACTATTATAAAGGGCACATCCGGACAGATCTGCTGTTTGAGTTGAAAAGCAGAAATGCCATCAAACCCCGGCAATGAATAATCAGACAGAATAATATCGGGCGTAAGATCTTTCAATGCTTCAATGAACCCGTTTTTGGTGCCAACAATTCTTGGCTCAAAATCCAGGGCCCCTTTCTTTAATTCATACATCAGCAATTCCAGATCGTCTTCATCGTGTTCGAGGATCAGTAATTTAATTGTTTTCGCTGTTGCCATAACTTACTATTGATAGGGTTGATTTAATATTAACCAGTAAAGGCCCAGGGTACTTACGGCCTTTACGTATCTTTCAAATTCTACAGGTTTTACGATATAACTGTTTACGCCCAACGCGTAGCTTTCCATTATATCTTTTTCTTCTTTTGACGAGGTTAGCAACACAACCGGGATCATACAGGTACGTTTGTCTGATTTCAGCTTCCGGATCACTTCCAGTCCATCTACCTTGGGCATTTTCAGGTCCAGGATAATGAGCCGGGGCTGGTGGTCTGCATTGCGGCTAACATACGGCCCGGAACAAAAAACATACTGCAACAATTCTTCACCATCCTTTACGTGGATAAGGGAGTTCGACAACCCTTGTTTTGCCAGGGCCCGGATGGTTAGCTCGGCGTCGTCCGCATTGTCTTCACATAGTATAATATCAATTTTGCCATTGTTTACAGGTGAACTCATAGAAATAGGGGTTATAGGTTATAGGTCGTTATTGGTCCTTGGTAGTGAAAAATAAAAAATAGCGCCTTCGTCGAGCTTGCCATCCGCCCACACTTTTCCGCCATGTTTAACAATGATCCGTTGTACAATGGCCAGACCCACGCCGGTTCCTTCAAATTCATCATTGCCATGCAGCCGTTGAAATACGCCGAATAATTTATGCGCATACTGCATATCGAATCCTGCCCCATTGTCTTTCACAAAATAAACAAATTCATCATCCCTTTCTTCAGCGCCTAATTCAATAATGGGCGTTTCTTTTTTAGCTGAATATTTAATGGCATTGGAAATAAGGTTGATGTATACCTGCGACAAAAGCGCCGGATCGCCCTGGGTATTGGGTAAGGGATGTACTGTTATCTGGGTGTTGGCAGGTGCATTTTGCCTGAGATCTGCAATAATAGGTCTTACCATTTTATTAAAATCGATGGGTATCCGGGTAATTTCCTTCCGGCCCATACGACTGAATGACAGCAGGTCATCGATGAGAGTGCCCATTTTTGTGGCATTCTTCCTGATCACATTGAACATGCGTTTGGCCTCGTCGTTAAACGACTGGGCATGATCGTCCTGGATCATTTGCGCATAGCCATTGATGCTGCGCAGGGGCGCCCGCAGGTCGTGCGACACGGAATAGGAAAATGATTCCAGCTCTTTATTGGTCAGTTGCAGTTGGGCAATGTTCCTTTCTAGGTTTATATTCAATTGTTTTATTTCAAAATCGGCTTTCTTTTGCCGGGTAATGTCGCGGCCATTCGCAAACCATAAATTATGCTTATGTACAATGTTCCAGCTCACATACCGGTGTTCGCCGTTCTTTGTAAACATCAATACTTCAAAGGAGAACGAAGGCTGGTATAAGCAGGCCAGCTCTTTAATTTTCCCCTGCCCTTCTTCTGACAGATAATCCAGCAGGTTAGCATTCTTCATTTCCTGGGCTGTGTAACCCAACAGCGAAAAAGCGGCCTCATTCACTTCTTCAAACCGGAAGCTTTCGGCGTTTATAATGCAAATAAGATCGGCAGAGTTGTTGATGAGCAGGGCATAATTTTCAAGCGCCTGGTTCTTCTCTCTCAGTTCGCGTTGCTGACGGTGCAATTGTAA
>NZ_JBJMLX010000066.1:0-25048 GCF_045805085.1 Niastella sp. | reverse complement strand
GCTGGGTTATTTCCTCAGGCCAGCTGAAACTGTCTATCCAGGCAATTTCACCACCGGGCGGATTCCAGCTTCCACCCCAGTCCTGCGGGTCGCCCTGTTTTACTTCAAACTGAATTTCAAACAACGACTCATCGTTGTTCTGGTTATCGTATTCATGCACATCGGCAAAGTTCTTCAATAAACTATAGTTGGCAGAAAACTCAGGATTATTAAAAGCAGCCAACGCGGCAGCATAATCTTTCAGCCACATGCGGGCCGACCCTTCATAGGCATAGGCAGCGCCTTTGGTGGCCCTTCCCAGGTCGGCCTTGGGAAGGTCTTTTTTCGACCATAACAACGTTTCAGCCTGTTGCATATCGGCTACCACCTGCATGAACACCGAGTCGCGGGGTGAACGCGGTCTTAACCCCAGATTTAATGCGCCGCTGGTATCTACCTCCAATGGTACCCCGCCGAAACAGGATGCCAGGTAGTAATAGGTGAGCCCGCGCAAAAAGTACGCTTCCCCCCTTAACCGGTTAGCCAGCGAGGCAGTAAGCACCCCTTTCCCTTCTGCTTTTGTAATAACAGTAAAGGCAGAGTTAGCCCGGGCTATCCCAATATACGACTGGTTCCATAAAGTTGAAAGGCCGCCAAACGTAGCTGGTAACTGGTAGTTATTCCAGTACACATCGCCTCCCCAGTTAAAAAAGTCATGGGTGCCGAAATTAGCCCGGTACCAGATGCATTTTTTCAGCAGATCGCTGTTCTGGTACGTATCGTAAATACCATTTACCAGGCCAATTACCGCCTCCTTTTTAGTGGAAAGCGCATCAGCATTTGACTGAAAGGTATTGTCCTGCTCCAGGAAGCTTTGCTTACATGCCAGTGGAAAAACCAAAGTAAGCAGGAACACTTTTATAATATTTTGATTGCTACTTGCCATATGACTGATTTTTCAATCGTTAAAACGTAAGGTTTACTCCTACCGTAAAATACCTGGAGGAAGGATAGGTGCCGTTATCCAGCCCGTATTGTGTTGGATTGGGCGGCATATTGGTTCCGCCGCTTGAACCTCCCTGCATCCCGATCTCCGGATCAATCCCTTTATATTTGGTAATGAAAAACAGGTTCTGTGTAGAAGCGTATACCCTCAATCTTGTAATGGTGAATCTGTTCAGCAGATCGCTGGGTAAGGTATAGCCCACAGTGAGGTTTTTTAATTTCACGAAGCTGCCATTCTCCACCCAAACATCCGATGGAACGCTGTTAAGTGTATTATCATCATTAGGCAGGGCGCGGGCATACCTGTTTGAAGGACGGCCGGGCTGCCAGTAATTATTGTAATATTCCTGGCTCACGTTCTGCACGCCTTCCGAGCCTCTTTTCTGGAAGCTTTCCAGGTGGCTTTCTACATAGTTCAGTATTTTGTTGCCGAAGCTGCCATAAAAATATAAGTTAATATCCCATGCTTTGTAGGAGCCGTCAAGGTTAAGCCCGCCAAATACTTTAGGTTGCGGGTTGCCGATACTGGTGCGGTCCTTTGCATCAACCATCCCATCGCCGTTCAGGTCGGCAAAATGGCGATCGCCCGGCCTGGTAGCAGCGCGGTAATAAATGCCGCCCGGCGCTTTGGCATTCAATGCGTCTATCTCGGCCTGTGTTTGAAAAATGCCTAAGGATCTGTAACCAAAGAACTCTCCTACTGGTTGGCCTACATATGACCGGCTAAACTCATCCCAGCCCTGCCCTACTAAGGTCACCCCGCCGAAATTGGTAACGAAGCTGGTGCCTGAGGTTATACTGGTGAGGGTATTCTTTATTCTTGAAAGGGTAAGGCCGGCTCCATATTGAATGTCTTTACCCGCACTGCCCCTGTAATTCAGGGCCAGCTCAACGCCCTTATTGTTCATGCTGCCCACATTGCGGGTCAGGAAATTGTACCCTGTTTGTGCCGGCGCCGCCAGGGTGAGCAGAAAATCTTTTGAATCCCTTTTGAACCAGTCAACCGTTACCGTCAGGGCGCCCTGCAAAAATGCCGCATCCAGACCTATATCTGTTTGTTCGTCAGTTTCCCATTTCAGGTTGGTATTTGTGGGCTGAATTTGTGCGCTGCCATTCTGGTATACTTTATTAAAAGGATAACCAAAGTTATCTTTGGCCGGCGTACCGCCATTATAATTGGCAGGAAAGTTCCCTACATACCAGGCCTGGTATTGAAACAACCCGATAGGTGTTTGATTACCCACTTTACCATAGCTGCCCCGCAGCTTCAGGTCGGCCAGGAAATTCACGTCTTTCAGGAACGATTCATTTTTTATTCTCCAGGCTACTGCACCTGAAGGGAAGGTACCGTATTTATGCCCTACATCGAATTTAGAGGAACCATCTCTTCTGATGGTACCGGTGATCATATACTTGTCGCCATATTGGTAGGTGAGCCTTGCAAATTCCGAGGCAAGGGTGCCAATGCTTTTGCCGTTACCATACTGGTCGAAGATCAGGTTCGACATCTGCGCCAGATCCCTGGTGGTATTATTCGGTGGTATGCCGGTTGCCCCCATTAAGGTGTTGGTATTTTTTTGGGCAGAAATACCCCCTACAAAATTGATGGTATGATCGCCAAAGGTTTTATCGTACGAGATCGTATTCTCCCACAACCATTCAAAATTGTTACTCATGTTCTGCCTGTAGCTGGCAGCGGTAATAGCAGCGGCCGGGAATTGGGCATTGGCCCGGGCATCTTCAGGCTGAAAAAAGGAGCCGGAGAAATTCCGCACATTTACCCCTGCATTGGTTTTTAGCTTCAGGCCTTCAAATACGGTAGCTTCCAGGGAAGAAGTGGCCAGCACAAAGTTGGTAATGTTCTCGTACTGATTCGTCTCCACTGTATAAACAGGATTGCTGAATTTAAATACATTGGGTTGAACCGGATTGTAAAACCCATAGTTGCCATTGCCATCTTTTATCTGGTAAGTGCGGCGGTTGCCGCTATCCAGCGTGGGCGGGTTAATCACTAAATTAAACAGCTGCCCTGTTCCATAAGGGTTATTGGCGCTCTGGTAACTATACTTCACACTGGTGGAAGATTTAAGCCATTTTGTGGGCTGGTAGTCGAGGTTTAGGCCCAGGGTGAACCTTTTAAAGAAGGAACCCAGTACAATACCCTTCTGGTTATAATAACCAAACGAAACAGCGGTTTGCACTTTATCGCTCCCGCCTCTTATTCCAATAGTATAGTTTTGGGTAAGACCGCTGCGGTACATCGCATCCTGCCAGTCTACACTATGCAGCACATCGGGTGTATGCCAGATGGGTAAGCCATGATAGGTATGGGTTGAATCTGCCGCCTCTACATTGTTCGACAGCGTAGCCCAATCACGGGCATTTAACAGATCGTATTGTTTGGGTTTGCTTTGAAAACCGGTATAGGCGTCTAATGAAACCTGGGTTTTATTTTTTAATCCTTTTTTAGTGGTGATGATCACTACGCCGTTGGCGGCGCGGATGCCATACACCGCAGTGGCGGAAGCGTCTTTCAGTACATCTATGGTGGCAATATCATTGGGGTTGATATTGTTGATGCCTTCGGTGGTGGGGTAACCGTCTATTACATATAAAGGTGCATTTCCCCCCGCGGCCAAACTACCAATACCTCTTACCAGCACGCTCATATTGCCGCCCGGCGCCGCATCGTTATTGATGATCTGTACGCCGGCCGCTCTTCCCTGCAAAGCCTGGTCTACGGTGGTTACCGGTACTTTTTCAATGGTGGCGGCGGTTACCGAACTGATGGCGCCGGTTACATCTTTTCGTTTTTGTGTTCCATAACCAATTACCACCACTTCATTCAGGTCGAGGCCGCGGTTTTTTAACGATACCAGCACATTTCCGGTTTCATTAATGGGAACATCCAGTGTTTGAAAGCCAATAGAACTGATGGTTAAAGTAGTTTCATCGGAAGGGATGGTGAAGGAGAAATTACCGTCCGGCCCTGTTTGAGTGGCCAGTTTACTTTTCTTTGCAACAACATTGGCGCCGATAACAGGCTGGCCGTCGGCCGAATTGGAAGTTACTTTACCTGTTACCTTTTTTTGTTGGGCAAAAACAGCTGCCGAAAAAAACAGCAGCGGCACCACACAGGCGACTAATCTAATAGTCAACCTGGGGACAATTGAAGCCTTTCCCATATAGCAATTAATTAGGTTAAAAGTGTATTGACCGTTAGTTCAAATTCTATACTAAAATTATTATTTCTTTATACTTAAACGTTGTACTTTTTTATCAGGTAATCACAATTTTTAAGCTAAAAACCAGGTTTTAAAGTTGAAAGTTTAAAGTTCTCTATTAAGGGCCCTGAACTTAAAACGGTAAACGAAGAACTCAGGAGCTTCTTTTATAACGTGAAGTGAGTGTACTGGGCACTCATTTTAAAAAGGGCGGTGATCAGGCCACCCTATAATTTACTTTACAATCTTGTTGCCCAAAGGTTTTCTGTAACGCCTGATAAATTCGGAAGGGGTCATTCCAAACAGTTTGGAGAACTGCTCTCTAAAATATCTAAGATCATTAAAACCTGTAGCGTAAGTAACTTCTACAACCGTTTTACTGGTGTTAATCAATATTTCCGCCGCTTTCCTTAATCGCAAATACCTTACAAATACGTTTACGGTCAACCCGGAAATAGCTTTGATCCTTTTGTATAAGGTCGGCTGGCTCATGCCTATCTCCTGGCAAAAGAGCTGCACGTTAAACTCCGGCTTGTCCATATATTGGTCTACGATCTCGATACACCTTTCCAAAAATTCTTTATGATCCGCTTCAATGCTGGCCGTCGGCTTTAGCGTAATGGCATTGAAGAAATATTGCTGCAGCCTGTTCCTCGATGTTAAGATATTCTGCACCCGGGCAACAATCAGTTCTTTGCTAAATGGCTTACTTACATAATCTTCCGCGCCACACTCCAAACCCGTTAGTTTTGATCTTTCAGAAGCGCTCCCCGTCAATAATATGATGGGAATATGCGCCAGGTGCGCCTGTTGTTTTAGCTTACGACACAATTCAATACCATCCATTTTGTCCATGATAACATCGCTGACGACAATGTCGGGCAATTCCTTGCTGATCAGATCAAAAGCAGCAGCGCCATCGCTTGTTTCATAAATAGTAAATTGATCCCTGAATATGTCCCTTAAATAGCTTCTGAGCCCGGCATCATCATCAACAATGACCATGGTTGGCAGCCCCGAAATGATCTTGTCAATCACCTTTGACTTGTTGTCCGCGGTTGTATTCTCTTCCTCACGGCTTTCTTCCACCAGTTCATGAATAATGCTGGCACGATGGCTCCTGTCTTCTTCATGGGCATATTCCATGGAAGCCTGTTTATTCCTGGGAAGGATCAGCGTGAAAGTGCTGCCCATTCCTTCCGTACTTACGTAGGATAATGACCCGGCATGTGCTACAGCCAGTTTCTTTGACACATATAACCCAATCCCAAACCCGGTGTGTGACGCCTTCCCGGTATTGTTGGCCTGGTAAAAGGCATCAAATAACCGGTGGCTGATATTTTCGGCAATGCCACAGCCGGTATCTTTAACAACGATCTGTATTTGCCCGCCCTCATCAGTCAGCGACAATTGCACTTCTCCGTTGGGCGGGGTATACTTCAGGGCATTTGAAAGAAGGTTAAATAAAATTATTTCAATTTTTTCCTTGTCTCCACAATAGCATATTTCATCCGAAGGCCTGTCAAAATTCAAACTGATATTTTTGGATGCTGCCCGTTGCGCAAAGCTCAGGAATACTTCGTTACATACTTCATTGATGTCGAAACCGGAAAGGTGGAGCTGCTGCTCTATGGACTCCACTTTCCTGAACAACAACAACTGATCCACCAGGCTTAATAAACGCCGGGCATTCCGGTGTACGGTCGACAACTTTTTTTGAATGTTCTCCGAATTCACTTCCGCCATAAGGTCCTTCAAAGGGCTTACAATTAATGTCAGGGGCGTTCTGAACTCATGAGAGATGTCTGTGAAAAAAGAGATCTTTCTTTCTGTCAGTTCTTTTTCTTTTTGCTTCTCCACCAATGCCAGCTTAATTTCATATCGCAACCGGTCCTGGCGCCGGTAATAATAGATAAAGGCACAGACAATACCGATGGCAACGGCTGCATACAATAAATACGCCCACCAGGTCCTGTACCAGGGCGGCAACACCTTAACAGACAACAATTGCACTTCCTCATTCCAAACCCCATCCGGGTTCATCACCCTTACATAAAATGCATAGGCGCCCTCCCGTAAATGGCTGTAATTGGCCGTCTTTATATTATTGGCAATACTCCAGGTCTTATCCCACCCTTTTAAATAATAAGCGTAATTCAGGTTATCTGCATTTGAATACTGCAATGCGGTAAAATCAAATGACAGGATGGCCTTGTTAAATGGGACCGTTATGCTGGTGATAATGTCTTTGTTGCGGGAAGAAACGTAAGCCGTGTCGGTTTCTACAGGAGAATTGTCGATTTTTACCCCGGTGAGAAACAGGCGGGGGATATTTTTTTTGTCATAAACGCTGTCCGGGTAAAAACTATTAAACCCTTTGATCCCTCCAAATAAAAATTCCCCGTTTGCAGCGATCATGGCGGCATTAAAGCTGAACTGGTTGCTTTGCAATCCATCCGCCTGCGTAAAATTCCTGAACGTATGTAAAGCAGGATTGTAACGGCACAGGCCATAATAGGTGCTCAGCCAAAGATCACCCTGGTTGTCTTCCAGGATCCTCATGATCCCATTGTTAGGCAATCCTTCTTTGGTTGTTATTCGCCGGTACGTCCCTTTTTCCCGGTTAAATAACAGCAGCCCGCCTCCCTCTGTGCCCACCCAGAAATGATGTTGTTTATCTTCGCAGATACTCCTTACAGGATACCCGATAAAGAATGATCGATGTCGCTTTTTTCCGGGATCTATCTTTATTAAATAATTGTAATTGCCTCCCCATAAATTACCTGACCTGTCTTCCTTCAACACCTGCAGATCAACCAATGAACTATCGAAAAGCTCAAACTGATCGGCAGTCCTGTTATACAAATACAAATGACCTCTGTTGCTGGCAGAAGCCCATAAACGTTGTTGCCTGTCTTCATAGATCTGCCAGACATTCTTCTCCGCAATTTTTTGAAAAGGATTATAACAGGCATAATGCCTGAACGTGTTGTTTGCTCTGTTCAGTTTGTCTATCCCCCCGAACCAGGACGAGATCCAGAGATCGTTTTTAAAATCCCTGGCCATGTAGGTGATAAAGTTGCTGCTGATAGAACCAGGGTCGGCTGAATGAACATATTTCGTGAAGCTATTCTTTTGTTTATCCCAGTAACGTAACCCTGCCCCATCCGTCCCGATCCATAAGTTCAACCGGTCATCTTCGCAAAGAGACAATATAAAATCGTTCACATCTTCCGTTCTCCCCTGGTGATACGAGATGGTCCTGAACGGGTGAAGATTCTTTTCCAGGATATTCACGCCACCCCTGAGCGTTCCGATCCATTTACGGCCTTCGTCATCGATGAAGATATTATAGATCGAATTACTGTTGATGGCTTCTCCCGTTAAAGAAAGCGGCAGGGCCTTTCCGGCGCCCGGCGGTAAATACCACAACCCGTTCCCGTCAGTAGCAATCCACAGCGCCCCATTGCGGTCTTCTGTAAGGTCTCTTACGATCATTTGCGGGATAGGATCGAATGGTGTAATGGTGTTTTTGTAAACCCTCGCTACGCCTGAATCGCTTACGATAAAAAGATCGCCATCGGACCTTGAAAAAATAGCGTAGCATTGTGTTAACCCTGTAGCAACGGCAGCTATTCTTCCACTTCCGATCTCATATTTATATAGGCCGAGGTCCTTAACAAAGAACCATACCGCCTTTTTGGTTGAATCGTATTCAATGGCCTGTACATTGTACGCCCCACAGGTTTCCCCGGGAAGCACCATTTGTTTTCCTGGCTGGTTGTTACCGGTAAATACAATAAGCCCGCTATGCGCTGTGCCAACCAACATTACGTTGCCGGCCTTCTTTATCGACAAAACAGCATCATACAGGGGAACAGTTTCGGAGCTATGGGCTTTTCTGAAGCGGGGCGTGAAAAAAGCAGACCGGCTGGGGTCATAAATACTTATGCCCTTTCCTTCTCCTATCCAGATCTTATTCTCATTGTCGGAATTGATACAAAAAACATGATTATCCAACAGGGAGGTTGGATCGCCTATGGTATTTCTAAAAACGCGAAAGGAGGATCCATCATACCTGTTCAACCCGTCATAGGTGCCAAACCACATAAAACCATTATGGTCCTTGTAAATACAGGTTACGGCATTGTTTGAAAGGCCCTGATCGATGCCCAGGTATCTTACAGATAATGTGTCGGAAGCAAAACAAGCTACTGCCCGGAAAAGAAAAAATAAGTAAATGGCAAATTTCATATTCTACAAAGGGAACCGGCTAAATTTACCTAATTTACTAAATACATGCTAACTATTTTTTAAAAGTTTAGTACCCTCGATCTACCGCTGGCATTTCTGATCGTTACCGACTGAACGTTGCTGTCGACTAAAATAAATCTTGATGATTGGGATAAAAAAGAATTTCCATAATAAAATTCTTCCTTCCGGGTTCTGTTGTTTTTCTCCCTTACAATGGCGCTCACATCATCCGGGTTAACCGGCACGTTCTTTACCGTCCGCTTCAATTGATACAGTTTCAGCACATCCTGGTGCTGGCTTGCAGCCACCAGGTAATGGCCCGATGCACTTATTAATTTAACCAGCGCTTTACCATTGTGCGGGATATAGATCCCGCTTTCGCTGATAGATCGGGGAAAAAAATTGCCTTTCCCGTCCCCTTTTAACAGCAGTCCGTTCAACGCATCATATCGCCCCGTACCCACTTCGGTCCCATAATCATTTCCATTGAGCAAGACGTCCAGATTGCCATCGCCGTCGAAATCGTCGGCAACCATTCCGTTGATGACCGATACCTGTGCTTCCCGGGGCAAAGGAATTAAAGTGAACTTTCCGGCGCCATCGTTTCGCAAATAACAGGATTGCAGCATGTTGGCCTGTAGCCGAAGGGCCCCGTTCCGTTGTTCCGGCGTAAGGATGTCATCCATGGTTGCCAGGGCGAAAGGTTTATAAGTAGGATACCTTTTTTTGATCCCGGGAAACTGGCTCGCAATATCGTCCCGGCCAAAAGCAGGAAATTCCTTTTTTTGGCCCTGCGCATCCGGAAGATAGAGAGAAGGTATGGCGATATAGGGCCCGTTCTTTTCAAAATCCTTGGCGGTAATGCAAACAGGAAAAGAGTCATTGCCCTGGTAAAAAGTATTTGATCCTACGTTACCAATAATGTAATCTGTTCTTCCCGTATGCCTGAAGTCCCCTGCTACGATGCTATTCCACCAGCCTGTTTTACCGGCCACACCTGATGCGGCCGTGACATTGGTAAATTTTCCGCCAACATTTTTTAAAAACGTTACCGGCATCCATTCACCCACAACGATCAGGTCGGTTTGCCCGTCATCATCAAAATCCGTAAACAGCGCATCGCCAATCATTCCGATGTTTTTCAGTGCAGGGGCCACCCCGGCAGTGACATCCGTGAATTTCACCTGGCCTTTTTCGGAGTCATTACGAAAAATGAAACTGCTTACCGGTTTTGGATATTGAGCAGGGGCAACGCGGCCCGACACAAACAGGTCTAATTTGCCGTCATTGTTAAAATCAAAAGCCCGTACGCATAATTTGCTGGTATAATTGACCGGCAGCGCGGAAGCAGCTTCCTGAAATTTTCCTTTGCCATCGTTGAGGTACAATTTATCCTGGTAGTGGATGCTGTCGGGGGCTAACGAATACCCGCCTCTGGCTATGTACAGATCGGGCCGGCCATCACCGTTGGCATCGAAAAGCAACAGGCCTTCGTCTTTTGCCTGACTGGTTGGGGCGTTCAGGCCAGGCAATAATTCCTGCTGGCTGAATTTCCCGTTTTGCCGTTGTAAAAACAACTGTGCCGGTTTCACGGAGTTGCCGCCAACGATCAAATCATCCAACCCATCGCCATTTATATCGGCTGCTGCCAGCGCAGGGTTATATTCTGACAACTTGTGCGGTAACAATGTCTGAATATTGAAATCAATATAGGGGTTATCCTGGTGAACATAGGTAATGCCGGCAACGGCGCTCACTTCCGTGAACAGCGACTGCTGATCGATCAGTGGCTGCTGACCCGGATCGGTTGCTGTTGCGTCCTCGATGTTCACAACGATCGACCGGTCAACCGGTACGCTTTTTAGCGTTTGTTTTTTCCCGTTGTTCCACCTTACTACCAGGGAGTCGAGCTGGCTTATTTTTCCCAACCCAAAATGCGCCCTATTTTGTACAGACGAGAGATACCCACGGTATGGGTTATTATCGTACGCCTGTTGTTTACCATGGTCATAAAAAATAGCGGCCGTGGCGCCGATGCCATTTATATTTTGTTTACCGCCTTTGAAATGAATATTCAGGTAATGGG
Organism: Niastella sp.; assembly: GCF_045805085.1. Taxonomy (NCBI): domain Bacteria; kingdom Pseudomonadati; phylum Bacteroidota; class Chitinophagia; order Chitinophagales; family Chitinophagaceae; genus Niastella; species Niastella sp. Next base: position 14,500 of record NZ_JBJMLX010000066.1, on the reverse strand, counting down.
TAGAAATAGTGTCGTTGTCTCTTGACGTGTTCCTGTACAACAAGGCTTCATCATCCATATTGTTTATCACCATGTCCATGGCCCCGTCGTTGTCCAGATCGGCGTAGGCAGCGCCGTTTGAAAAGGTAGGCACATTCAACCCCCAGCTCTTGCTCACATCATCGAACTGGCATGCGCCGTTATTTTTAAAGGCATAATTGTGCAATTTCACCTGCGGGATCATGTCAAGCAGTTGCCGGTTACTGATAGTGCCGCCCGACTGTTTGCGGTAGGCGATAAAATCATGATCCGACCAATCACGCGGAAAGCCGTTGGTGATAACCAGGTCACGGTAACTGTCATTATCGAAGTCAGCCACCAACGGCGCCCAGCTCCAGTCGGTTTGCGACATTCCGCTCATAAAGCCGATCTCACTGAAAACCGGCATGCCTGTTGAATCATGCTGCCCTACTGCGGGCCCCTGGTTTAACTGCAGGGTATTGCGCACATACTGGTATTGGTAACCGTAATTGTCGAAGTTCTGACAGATGTTCGGATTGTTGGCAGGCGCCATCATTTTTTTGCGATAATTATCTTCAGCGCTCATGTCCAGTTCCACCACATCAGGAAGCCCGTCGTTGTTAATGTCCACTACATCCTGCCCCATGCTGTTATAGGAGGTGTGTTTGAAATATTCCTTCGCCCTGTTTGTAAAGGTGCCGTCGTGGTTATTGATGTAAAGAATATTATTGGAAATAAAATCATCGGATACATAAATGTCTTTCCAGCCGTCATTATTGAGATCGCAAATGCTCGCGGCATGGCCGTACCCTTCAAAAAGTATCCCTGCTGCATCCGAAACGTCATGAAAAACAGGATGACCGGTATGGGGGTCCGGCTCATTTTTATAAAGCCTTCCGCGGTTGGGCCCCGCTGTTGGCTTTTCCTGCCCTGTAAAAACGGAGGCAACATAGTCGTTCGAAGCTTCATTAACGGTCAGGTACATGTCAAGATCGCCGTCATTGTCGTAATCAAAAAAGCTGGCCATGGTCGATTGAACATGGCAGTCCAGGCCGTATTCGGCGGCCATGTCCCTGAATTGAGGAATGCCTTCTTTATCCCTGCCGAGATTAATGTACAGGATATTTCTTCTCCTGAGCGGATCTTTATACAGGGTATTGCAAATATACATGTCCATCAATCCGTCGTTATTGATATCCACTATAGCCACGCCCCTTGCCCATCTTCCCATTCCTTCAACCCCGGCTTTTGCAGTAATATCTTCGAAACGGAAATCGCCCTTATTGAGGTATAATTTGCAGGGCGCCATTCCGCCCGTTAAAAAAATGTCGGGCAGTCCATCGTTATTAAAATCACCAATGCCAACACCCCCTCCGCTATAGATATTGACTACAGCCAGCGGGTTGATGGAGTCGTTCTCGACGATCGTATTGTTAAATGTAATGCCGGAATGTGAGGAGGAGATCTTTTCGAACAGGTGGTGTTCGCGGTTGCAGGATAAGCTAAGAGCGATGAACAAAATGGTGCAAATCCTTTTCATAATAAACTCATTTAAATAATGCCTCCTGATAAGAAACAAAGGCCCACTGTAAAAACAGCGAGCCTTTCAAACGAATGCTTGTATGATCAATAAAACGGATTTTGAATCAATTTCAGGTTTTTATTCATTTCGTCATAAGCGATGGGCAGGAAATAAGATTTGGGACTCCATGCTCTGCCGCCGGAGTAATCCAAATTGGCATAATTGCCGGCTCCGCTCACATTGGCAACGGGCGTGTAAACGGGTGTGCCGGAACCATAGGCTGTAGAACCGGTGTAAGGATAAAAGATATGAATGCTCCACACATTGCTGAAACCGGCTTTTTGTCCATATACAGCCGGGTCGCAGATCATCCAGCGACGCATATCAAAATAGCGTAATTCTTCAAACGCCAGTTCAATCTTTCGCTCATGTTGCAGGGTTGCCTTCGTAGCAGTTCCGATAGCGGGCATACCTGCTCTTTTCCTTATCATATTGATATAGGTAGTGGCAGTGGCTGCGTCGCCCAGGCCCAGACTGGCCTCGGCATAATTAAGCAACACTTCGGTATAACGCATATAACGCCAGGGTGTAGACTGCAACACTTTCAATGGGTCCAGATTCGGATCGCTCCATTTTCTTAAATAATAGCCGGTGGGCGACCAGTTCCAGATATTGGCGCCGGTAGGAGGATTATGGGTATCGAAGCCGCCGGCTTCGTACTTAATATCATCGGTAGTGGGATGGGTAGCCGAGGTGTCCTGATACCCGGTTTGCAGTTTACCAGTTGCTTCATGGGGTAAAATGTCAGTTGTTCTTTGGCGCCAGTTAGCGCCATCGTACAATACCGTGGCATAAAAACGGGGATCGCGGTTTTGATAGGGTTTGGCAGCATGAACCGGGTTGCTCCAGCTAAAGGTAGTGCCATCATTCATCTCATACTCATCTACGAATTGTTGGGTGGGCGCATCAACTCCCCAACCCCAAAAGCCATTGGGATTATGGAACAATCCGGGGCCATACGTTTTCCCATAATCGTTCCAGTTGGCAACCGTATTGGTGGAAACATATTTTACAAAAATATCTTCCGGCGTACTCATTTGAATAAAGAGATTGCCATAATTGGTGGCTGCCTCCGTTTGTGATGCGGGGTTAGGCTGGTACAGGGAATACACGCCCAGGTTTATTACCGCCAATGCCGCGTCCTTTGCCTTTTGCCAACGGGCCTGCCTGTCGCTGGGCGAAAAGCTGGTATACCTTACCAGTTCAGGGTGTGCATAGCCGGCAAACGGATCGGGCACCGTACCGTTGCCACCATTGTATAGATCACTGGCTGCAAATAACAGGGCCCTTGATTTTAAGCCAAGTGCCGCGCCTTTGGTAGCCCTGCCTACCTGTGTTTGTGTTACAGGAAGATACTGGGCAGCGCTGTCGCATTGGTCTGAAATAAACTGAATACATTCGGCATACGAGTTCCTGGGAACGCTGAAACTATCCGTTAATGCGTAGGCCGTTGTAATAATGGGCACTCCACCATACAAAGACACCAGGTTGTGGTACAAATAAGCCCTCACGAAAAACACTTCTCCCATCAGCTCATGCTTGGTAGCCGTATCAATGGGCGCTGTATTTATTTTAGAGAAGAACATATTGGTAGCCCTGACGAAAGAATACTCATTGCTCCAGGCAAGATGTTGTAATTCGGGGCAATTATTATTGTTGAACGGCCCTAAATTGCTGGGGGTCAACTGGCTCAACATGGCCTGTTGTTGTCCGGCCCAGGTACAGGCCTGCGTAAGCGCTTCATCAGTAAGCGAAGCCAGCATTGTCCAGTCGAAACCATGCGGCAACCCCTGGTACATATTATTAACATAGGCCATTAACAATCCGGGATCTGTGGATTTGAAAACAGCATCATCAGAAACTGCACTCACCGGCGTTTGGTCCAGTACTTTTTTATTGCATGATAGGTGCGGGCCTGCTACAATGGCCGCTATCAAAATAATGCAAACAATATTTTTTTTCATGTGTATTTTTTAATCTGTTCAGCAATCAATAACTACGGATATTAAAACGTCAGGGTCATTCCCATAGACATCACACGTGATAATGGATAATTACCACCTGAAATACTCGGTATTGCACTTTTCAGATCAGTTGGTTTGGCATTGGCGCCCGCCTCAGGATCAAAGTCTTTCAAACCAGGACACCAGGTAAGCAAATTTTGTCCGCTCAAATAAACCCGCAAATTTTTAATACTTGCTTTCTCAAGCAATTTTGAATCGAGTGTATAGCCGAACTGTAATGTTTTTAAGCGAACATAATCTGTTTTGTGAAGGAAGAAGGTGTTGCTGGTATTATCCCAATAATAATTACCGCGATTGGGTGTTCTTGGAATGTCGCCAGTAGGATTGTTAGGAGACCAGCGGCCGTCTAACAAACTTTTACGGAAATTGGTGAATGTTCCGCCATCTGAATTAACATAGGTAACAGCTCCTGTTGCACCCTGCAATAAGATCGACAGATCGAAATTTTTATAACCCAGATTGATATAGGTGCCAAAAGTAAATGTAGGAATGCTGCTTTTGTAGATCCTTTTTTGCTGGCGGGAATCCATGGTATCGTTTTTCGCAACATCCACATACCTGATATCACCCGGTGCTGGTTTTGTACTAAGTCCCCAGGAGGTAAAACCGCTCGCATAATCGAGGGAATCTTTTGAATTATGGATCACGCCATCCCCTACATAATATAATCCTGAACCCATGGGATGTCCGGTGGTTTGCTGCCATACCGGTGCGCCGGGCGCCTCGCCCCATTGCAACACTTTGTTCTGGGCATAACCGCCGTTCACTGATACGGAATAGCTGAACTTGCTGGCAGTGACATCGCTGTAGGTAACACTGAAATCGAATCCCTTATTTTGTGCCTTACCATAGTTTACACTAGGCAGCGACAAACCCGCTGAAGCAGGCACCGTGGCATTCTGGGGCCACAGAATATTACTCCTTTTATAATAGAAGTAGTCTGCCTCTACTGTTAATCTGTTGTTCAGGAAACTGGCATTAAAACCGATGTTGCTTTGGTTGGCCACTTCCCAGGTAATGTTGGGGTTGGCAATAACGCTTTCATACACCGTTTGCAGTTCATTGAGTGCGCCTGCGTTGTTCACCACAAAGGGATAATATTGCCCGGCGGTATTATAATAACTGCTGCCAAATAAATACGAGGTCAGGTATTGAAAATCGGCTACGCGGTCATTACCCGTTTTTCCCCAGGAGCCCCTTAATTTAAAATAATCAATGAACCGGACGTTCTCTTTAAAGAACTTTTCTTCCGAAGCTACCCAGCCGGCAGTAACGCCGGGGAAAAAGCCAAACCGATGGCCGGGAGCGAAGATGTAGGAGCCATCATACCTGCCTACAAACTCTACCAGGTATTTATTGGCATAGCTGTAATTGGCTCTTCCAAAATAGCTCAACCGGGAGTTTACGGTACCTGTGCCGCCGGTTGCCTGGTTGGCCGTTGCGCCGGCGAACATTTCCTGAACAGCGGTAGAAGCAAACAGATCCCTGTAAGCATTAAAGCTTTCTGTAGAACCTTTCGAAACCTGTGTTCCCACCATTAATTTCAGGTTGTGGTTTTCACCGATATTGGTTTGATAATTTAATAAGCCATAAGCCAGTTTTGAATAATTATTTTGAAACGATTCGTATAAAGTAGGTGAATTGTAAGCGCCAGCACCAAAAACATTCGAAGTGAGCACCGGCTTGCCATTGGCATCAACAGCAGTTCCATCCCACGAATATAACCGCCAGGGCCTGGTGAAATTCTTATCAAAATCAAAGCCATTATCGTAAGATACATTTCCGTTAAACGTTAAGCCCTTTACCCAGGGGATGTTAATATCCAACTTTAAATTCGAGTTCAACACATAGTATCTGTCGTTATTGACACCCGTGGCGCCGGTTGAAATTACAACCGGGTTTTCGCCGTGCTCGCGTGCAGGGCCAGGTAATCCGCCAGGCCACCAGGCAACAGAGGTTGGATAAGCTGATACCAGGTCGTTAAAAATAGTACCGGCAGATTTCTGCGGGTAATGTTTATCCTCTAAACGGCCGTTCACGTTCACAGCCACATGAATGTACTTGTTTACTTTACCGTCAACATTGGAAGTAAACCCATATTGTTTGTAGTAAGTGGCGCTGTTTCTATATTGACCATCCTGTTTTTTCACATCCAGCGCAACAAAATATCTCAAATTTTCAGTTCCGGCAGAAATGGACAGGTTGGCATTGCTTTGCGCCGACCGGGGTTTTAAAACCGTTTTAAACCAATCGGTATTGGGGTAACGCAAAGGGTCTGAGCCATCTCTGAATTTCTGGATCTGGTCGTCGGTGTATGTTTGATTCAATCCACCGGAAGGATTGTTGTAATAGGCTATTTCATTCAATGCAGTAGCATACAGCGGGGCATCCGCCATTTTAGGTAATTTGGTAGGCTGGTTATAACCATAATTACCATTCAGCGTAATTTCTGGTTTCCCGGCTTTTCCCTGCTTGGTAGTAACTAAAATAACGCCGTTGGCAGCCCTTGACCCATAAATAGCCGCAGAAGCATCTTTCAATACGGTTATACTTTCAATCGAATTCGGGTCAATTCTCTCCAGACTTCTATCGGGCACCCCGTCAATCACCACTAACACGCTGTTATCATTAAAAGTGTTGCTGCCGCGAATGCGTAAGTTAGTACCATCGGAACCCGGTTCACTACTACTGGTAACGGCCACCAGGCCAGGCAACCGTCCGGCCAAACCGTTGGTGACATTGGTAACCGGCGCTTCCGTTACTTCTTTGGCCTTGATTGTATTGACAGCTCCCGTTAAAGTTGCTTTTTTAGCGGTGCCATAACCAATAACCACTACATCGGTCATCTGTTTGTTTTCCGGAGTAAGCCCGATAACTACATTTTCGCCGTGTGGGGTAATTTCAACCGGGGTGTAACCAACGCCGGAAATAGATAAAACCACTTTTGAAAGGGTTGAAGGGACCTCGATCCTGAACGCCCCCTTTATATCGGCTGAAGTTCCGAGATCAGAGTGAAGGACTTTAATAGTAGCCCCGGGAATGGGTTCCCCGGTTTTGGAATCCTTGACATTGCCGACAATAGTCCTGGTTTGGGCTAATGCAGCAACATTAAATAGCAATAAAGAACATGCTACAAGCAGTAGTTTGATTTTTTTCATACAGCAATTTGTAAGGTTAAGAAACAGTCAATTTGGAACGTTGGAAAGAGGAAACGCCGATCAGGTCTTTACATATGGGAACCATTTAAACGTTAAATAATTGCAAATATGCTGATTAACCACTCATGATATAGGGGGACATATTGATAAAATAGAGGGGGGAATCCGAAAGAAATAAAAAATCCCGCCTGGTTGTCAATCGGCCAGACGGGATTATGGATTGGGAGACCATTTATGGATGGTCTAGGATATTTTCAGTACGTTGGCATAAGTAAGCGCGGGCCTGTTCTCCGGCAGCGTCACGTCCAATCCTGCTGCATTTCGTTGAAAATGCAGCTCACCGCCGCCAACCAGTTCTACTTTGTTCACTGCACCCGGCCGCAGGGTATTTCCATCTGAAAGACTTTTGATCGTTACTTTCCCATTGTCGGGCCATCCAAACACCACGGCATACAGCGTATCGCCCTTAGTGGTAAAACGCATGTCGGCTGCGCCAAAAGGTTTACCCTTTCCTTCATTGAAACCCTGTGCCGCTATCGGGGCGGCATCACTTATTGCCGGTCCTTCACCATAGACCTTCCAGGGTCTTGTATCGAAGATACATTCCGAATTGATTGTCATCCAGGCTGCAATTTCTTCCAAAATAGCAACTTCCTGGTCGTCGATGCTGCCATTGCCTTTTACCGGGATGTTCAACAGCAGGTTCCCGTTCTTACTAACTATATCTGTCAGCGTTTGAATAACTGTTTGGGCGCTCTTGTAGCTTTTGTTTTCATACACTCGTTTATCGTAATGCCAGCCACCGATACAGGTATCTGTTTGCCAGGTGAAAGGTTCTATTACATTGCTTTGTCCCCGTTCAATATCCCACACCAGGCATTTACGCTGCATGTCATTAAGGATCTTTCCGTTCACCACGGCTTTCAATATTCCTTTATTGCGCTTCAGGCTTTGGTTGTAATGGTGCGCAGCTAACTGAAGTCCCACGTCATTGAGCCCATGAAAGGGCAGCACAGTATCATCGAAATAAAGCAGCTCGGGTTCATATTTATCGATCAGTTCAAGCGTTCTTTTCAGGAATTTATCACAGTACGCTTTAGAGGGAACTGTTGTGCCATTGTTCCAGTCCCATTGAAGCCCATTTTTACTGAGGGCATGGTTCTGGGCATACAGCTCCTGCGGGTCCATACCCTGCCACCAGGCGCCTTTACCCTCCGCCTTTGTTAATTTGCCATCATAGGGTACGCCTGCCAGAGGGCCGTTCTTATCGCTTCCCTGTGCCGTTTCATACCAGGTCCATGCATGCGCGGCATGCACACTCACGCCAAATGGCAGTCCCTGTTTTTTAGCTGCCTTTGCCCAGCCGCCAATGAGGTCTTTCTTAGGCCCCACATTCACCGAATTCCAGGACTGGTACTTTGAGTTCCAGAGATCCAGGTTATCGTGGTGATTGGCCATGGCAAAAAAATACTTCGCCCCCACCCTTTTGTATAATGAAACGAGATGATCCGGGTCCCATTTTTCCGCTTTCCACTGGTGGATCACATCCTTGAAACCAAACTTCGATGGATGACCATATTTCTGCAGGTGATATTTATAATGGTCGCTGCCTTCTTCATACATGCCCCGTGCATACCAATCGCCATGTTCCGGCTCACACTGTGGTCCCCAATGCGCCCAGATGCCAAATTTGGCATTGCGGTACCAATCGGGCACCGCATAGCTTTGCAAAGATTCCCAGGTTGGCTGAAATGGCCCTGCTGCCTGTTGATCCAAACTTCCGAGGAAAGAGGCGCCGGCCTGCTTCGATAAAAGATAACCTGGTAGTGATAAACCCAATTGTTTTATAAGCGTTCGCCTGTTCATGGCTGTTGTTTTTTAGGGTGTAAGTCAAATATTTTATTCATAATGATCCATTTCTCCCCCTCTTTTGCCCAGGGAAGCGGCTGCTGGAATTTCCACATCAACTGTTCCCATTCCTGCACCCTGGTATTGGAGGCATCCATTTGGGATTTTTGTTCAAAAGAGAAGTGATCATCCGTTTCCATGATCATGAACAACCGGTTGCCGGTACGATAGATCTCCATATTGGCAATACCAGCCTCTTCTATGCTTTTTTTTATCTCGGGCCAGCCGTTTGCTGCCTGGTGCCAATACTCATATTCTGCAATAAGCGCCGGATCGTTCTTAAGATCGAGCGCCAGGGTATACCTTTTCATGGCTTACAATAAATGGATGTTAACGGGATGATACAGGAAGAAAAGAGACGTGCTCAAAGAGAAGACAAATACAGTACTCTGCTTTTTATTCATATAGCCTGGTATTATAGCAAAACAGTTTTACAGCAATCGTAATATCCAGGTGAAGTTAGTAAAGACAGGTTTGTCTATAGTACTACGAATAAGACTTTGTTTTATCCAAATCCGACCTTTTTTCTTTTATCGCTTATAAAAACAGGACCAGGTGGCGATGCACCTGGTCCCTGTCAGGAATTAATTCATTTTAACAACCTTAAATGATCTCAACCAGTTTGTTCCATGCACCTCCACTATATATACGCCCGGTTGAAGCGAAGCTCCCATGGACGTTTTGTTTGAAATGGCCGCATGTTGAATGGTCTCCACCTGTTTACCCAATACATCAAAGATCACGATCCGCTCTACCTCATCGCGGTTATCAATAGTTAGATTAAACTTTGATTTGAATGGATTCGGATATAATGATACCCGGTTCGTCAGCTGATCGTTGATTGGCTCAGCGGCTATTCGTCCGCTACCAACATTGGTCAGGGTCCATTGCTGGTTGTTACTATTACTCTGGCTCCATTGACCCAGATCGGCGCCGTTCGTAGTGCTGCCCAATCCGTCGAGGTATAACCCGGTGGCCTTATTTTTAAACTTCACATAACTGCCGGCCGCTTCTTTTGTCCAGTTCTGTGCATCACTGCCGCTATAACTATACTGCCCGGCAATGGAACCATTGGTACTCCTGTACATCCCATCAAGATATAACCCTGAAGCCCGGTTTTTCAGCAGTACGTAAGACCCGGCCGTTTCTATTGTCCATTGCTGGTTATAACTTCCGCTACTACTCCATTGTGCACAGTTGGAACCATTACTGGTGCTTCCCATTCCATCGATCATTAACCCGGTACCGCGGTTTTTCAAAGTAACGTAAGTAGTGGTTGATCCACCGCCGCCGGCCCCCTGCATGATCGCATTTATAACTCCCTGATCGGTTGCGGCGCCCGTACTGCGGTTAAATAAACCAAAATCAGCGGCGCCATTGTCCCAGTAAACAGGGATCATTCCTTTGCTTTTTGCCGAGCTCACCACATATTTATTGAAATATTCTCTTGAAGCCTGGTGAACCGACATATCGGAAGGATTGGTCCGTTTTATGGTGCCAAATTCTCCTATAAGCACCGGGATCCCTTTATCAACGAACTTTGTTTTCATTAACCCCAATGCCCGTTCCACTTCACTTTCTTCCCCCCAGGTGGCATTGCGGGAAGGCTCGATCGTTGAATGATGACCATTTCCCCAATAGTAAAACATAGAACCCCATGACGCATCGGCCGTTAAACCACAGAAATTCCAGGGTGTATAATAATGCACCTCCACCATCAACCGGCTGGCGATCTGGTCCGTTGGCATCGTGTTCATTAAGGTATTGGTGTTATCTATATTTGTCGACGGTCCCTGGATAATAAGGGTACGGGAACTGTTATTGCCACCGGTTGCCCGAACGGCGTTTATAAAGGTCTGATGATAGGATAATAAAACAGACATGCCAGTGGCGTCCGATACAGCGGGTTCATTGGCGCTGGCAAAAAGCAAATGTTCGTTGTAGCTCTTAAAATAATTGGCAATTTGGGTCCAGTAGTTTTGCTGTTTTGCATTTACAGCACTTTGGGCGCTTGTAGTGCAGTTGTTTTCCAGCCAGCCGCCATCCCAGTGAATGTTGATGATCGCATACATCTGGTTACTGATGCAATAATCCACTACGGCTTTCACCCGGGCAAGCCAGTTGGCATCGATCACGCCATTGGTGGTATGACAGTCCCAGGCACACGGGATCCGCACGGTGTTAAATCCGGCGGCTTTTACTGCATTGATAAGTGTTTGGGAGGTAGTAGGGTTTCCCCAGGCGTTCTCGCCACAAATGGCCTCTAACGTATTCCCCAGGTTCCAGCCCACCTTCATTTGACCGGCTACGGTCTGGGCTGTTGGCAGTTGCGAATAAACAGGCAGGGACATTAAAAGTCCGAAAAGAAGCATGGTAAAAAAGCCCGTTTTCGTTGTTACAAACGACAATACGCGCTTCGTGTTTTTTTCATGTGACATAAGCAATGTTTAAAGTTTGATTAGATTTAAAAAGCAAACATCGTTTTTCGCGGACCTGCTTCCTTTGAGCCGGTCGCGGCAATTACGTTACCTCTTTTTTACTATAAAACTATTGCTGTATTGCCTGAAACAGGGGGTTCAAATGTTACTGATTAGGGTAGGAAATGTTACCCGGCCTATTCGCATAAAAGGCTTTCATAATATACCAGGCTTTCTTTTTATCACCTTTCTCTGACAATAATCCTTTCCGGTTGTATCCTTTCTGATAAACAGGATGCATTCTGCCCGGCGACCGGTAGTCGAACAACAACCAGGGACACACTCCGCACAGGTTGGGAACCGTTTTGAACAGGTCAATTTGAGCGGTATAGATCGTTGCCTGGTACGCTTCGGTCCAGAAAGCGGCTTCATCAGACGGTCCGTAGTGACTCCCATATAAAGCTTCGCCGCCAAACTCTGATATAAATACCGGTTTATCCGGGCAAACCAACTTCCATTTTGTAGCAGCCGGTTTACCCTGCCAGGGAACATACCACCCGATGTACTCATTCAAGGAAATAAGATCGGAATATCTGTAAAGCGTATCCCAAATATCGAAGGTGTTGTTTTCGTACCGCTGGGTGTTCGTTACGTGCGTAATCAACCGCGTGGCATCCAATGCCCTGCATTGCTGCGTTAATTGAATAAGCGCTTCCGTTCGGTTGGGCGTACCCGGATAAGTCTCATTCGAAAGGCTCCAGATGATGACGCCGCAGCGGTTTCTGTCTCTGCGGATCATTTCTTCCAACATCCCTTTCATTTTTGCCCGCACGCTGCTGTCGGCAAATTCAATATGCTGATATACCGGGAGTTCGCTCCAAACCATCAAACCCATTTTTTCCGCTTCCTTTACCATGTTCTCATTGTGCGGATAGTGGGCCAGGCGAACAAGGTTGCATCCTAACTCCTTAGCCGCATTCAGTAATAACACAGCCTCCTCCTTCGACCAGGCGCGGGCGCCCTTGTATGGATCTTCCTCATGAATATTTACAGCCTTCAAAAAAACCGGTTTCCCGTTCAGGAGTATTTTATTTCCTTTCACTTCTATACACCTGAACCCTACACTATCCACAACGGTATCTGTTTCACTTTCTATTGCTACCCTATAGCGTTTGGGTAATTCAGGCGACCACAGTGTAAAGGCCGATGAAAACTCCACCTTTGCCATTCCTTTATCATCCGTTCTGGTGCTATACAACAGGTTGAGTTCCGGGATCTTTATTTTAATAGTTTGGGCGGGTTGCGTTCCGTTCAATTGCACCCAGCCTGCCACCGTATGTAAACTGCCTTTTTTTAATTGAATACTATAGTCATCGATATACGTGCCGGCGGTTTCAACCAGGTCAACATCACGGGTTATACCGCCATAGTTTAACCAGTCGAACCCGAAGCCCGGCAATCCGTCCTTATGCCGGCTGTTGTTTACTTTAACAACGAGGGCGTTTGTTCCTTCTTTTACTTTGCCGGTAATTTCAACCTGAAAGGGCGTAAAGCCTCCTTCGTGATGGCCGATCTTACTGCCATTCAGAAAAACCTCCGCGAGATAATTCACGGCGCCAAAATGAAGAAACAGCCGCCTGCCTTTTTGAATGGGATAATTAAATTGCTTTTTGTACCAAACCGTACCTTCAAAATAAGTGAGCGCACATAGCTGGGAATTAAAGTCGCCCGGCACTTGTAGTACCGGCCCGCCCTCAAATGAATATTCGAAAAAATCAGTTTTTTTTGGCGGTTTATCCTCCAGCCAAACCTGCCGCCAGTCACCAATACCGGTAGGGTCAATGAGGGCTTTCCATTCGCCGTTTAAGCTGGTCGTTTTCCGTGATTGCGCCTGTATTGCATCAGTCAAAAGAACAAGCATCAGGATAACAAAAGCCGGTTTGCCGAAAATTATTTTCATTACATTTTGATAAGGTTTAAAAAGAAAACATCGTTCTCATGAATGTCCAGTTCTTTGGAGAACGGGGTATTATCCTTTATGGTAATCATTTCTTTTAATATGGGCGCACCATCGTTCTGATTTTTGATCTGTTCTACCTGCTGCTTTGAAAGCTGCTGAGGTTTTCCCATTGATAAATAGGTTGAATACGCATCGTTGCTGCGGTAACCTACTTTATATACTTCAAGTGCATACGTACCAGCCGGCACGTTGTTGATCCCTACCTTTAGTTTCCCTTTTGACCGTGATGGCAGGTCCTGGATATAATATTTCTGATTGTGAACAGAATCGCCCGGATGCGTGTTGGTGAAATCCCACACCAATGCCTGGATGTTGCCCATTGAATCTTTGCAAACCCACGAAGCAGAATCCTTGTTTACCAGCTCCATATTTCCCAAACGATTCAGGAACTGGTACGAGTAAAATACCGGCTTGTTTATGCCCTGGATGGTCAGCATACCAAAGCCGCCGTGAAAGGGTTCGTAACGAGGGCCCGGTTCTTCAAAAATATCGGTGAACACCCAATACGACATGGAATTGGCGGCCTTACCCACCTGTTTCAGTTTTTGTAACACATAGGCGGCTTCATGATAGCTGTCATGAATGGGATCGGCCGGTGTATAGGAGGCGCTCCATTCGGTATAATGTAATTCCAGGTTGGGCATTGGAGAGGCTGCGATCTCTTTTCGTGACTGAAGCACGTCTCCGCTTACACTCATCGGGTTTTTATCGAGCACGGTACCTCCCTGTCCGAATTCATCCAGGAACCCCTGCTTTACGCCGTAAGCATGGGTGCTGATAAAATCTATTGGCACATTGTTCTTATGGCAATAGTCGATCATTTCGGGTTCCCAGGCTGCCCCCGCAGTACCGGGTCCGCCAACGCGGTATTCCTTGTTTACGCTTTTGATGGCCTTTGCCGTGTAATTATACAGTTTGAAATAATCCTGCTGGGTTCCCGTCCAGAATCCCGGTGAAAGGTTTGGCTCATTCCACACCTCAAAATACCAGGTCTTTACTTCGTTGGCGCCATACCGTTCTGTAAAGTGTTGGGTAAGGGCACGGATCAGGCCGGCCCATTTATCGTAATCTTTTGGCGGGGTAACATTTCCCCGCCACCAGAAAATGGTTTCATTGCCGCTGGCCAACGCACCGGGCATAAAACCCAGTTCAACAAAAGGCTTCATGCCGATGCTTTGCAAAAAATCAAACAGCACATCTACATACATGAAACTATAGACCGGATTCCCTTTGCTGTCTTCTTTATATACAGCCATATCATCGGTCAGCAATCCGTGCATGCGGATGTAGTTGAAACCGCATTCTTTTCTTACATACGCCAGCTGTTGCTGCCAGTCGGCCCTTAGTCCTTCATTGGCTCTTCCTGCACCCACGCATTCATTGAAAAAAGT
>NZ_JBJMLX010000065.1:0-49129 GCF_045805085.1 Niastella sp. | reverse complement strand
TAGCCTGAAAATGCTGGCCGGTTCGAAAGACGGATTAAAAGAAATGAATTCCATCCTTCTTTCGCAATCTGTAGCCACTGCTATCTTTGGAAAGGAGGATCCTATTGGCAAAGTGATTCGCGTTGATAATAAATCGAACGTTAAAGTTACAGGGGTATATGAAGACCTGCCCGAAAATACTACCTATCATGAGTTGACAATTATTCTACCCTGGCAACTGTACCTGAGCCAGAACCAATGGATAAAAAAAATGGATGATCCCTGGGGAAGTAACTGGACCCAAACCTATGCCCAGGTAGCCGACAATGTAGACATAGAAAAATTGTCGAAACGCATTCGTGACGTAAAGCTGAATAGATTAAGTGCTGATGACAAACGATATAAACCTATTGTTTTCCTGCACCCCATGCGCAAATGGCACTTGTATGCCGATTTCAAGGATGGCATCAATACCGGCGGACGGATTGAAACGGTATGGCTGTTTGGCATCATCGGCATATTTGTATTATTGCTGGCCTGCATCAACTTTATGAACCTGAGCACGGCGAGGTCTGAAAAAAGGGCCAAAGAAGTGGGCGTCAGAAAAACCATTGGATCGAACAGAAAACAACTGATCGTACAATTTTTTAGTGAGTCGGTATTAACTGCAGTGATCGCTTTTGTATTCTCCATTTTACTGGCAAGCCTCATTATGCCTTTCTTCAATTCCGTTGCTGATAAAAAGATGGCCATTCCCTGGGGGAATTACCTTTTCTGGTTGATCGGCATAGGCTTAAGCATACTTACCGGTTTGCTGGCCGGTGTATATCCTGCTTTGTTCCTTTCTTCTTTTCAACCGGTAAAAGTACTGAAAGGAACTTACCGGGTTGGCCGCAATGCTTCGTTACCAAGAAAAGTACTGGTAGTAACCCAGTTCACCATTTCCATTGTATTGATTATTGGTACTATCATAGTTTACAAACAGATCAATATGGGTATGCAACGACCTATAGGCTATGTGCGCGACGGATTGATCACGCATGACGTTTCTGATGAAATGCACAAACACTTTGAGGCGTTACGCACAGAGCTGAAAAACTCCGGCGCTATTGTGGAGATGGCCGAATCTGGCAGTCCTACCACAGGAGTATGGAATACCAATGGCGGTTTCGATTGGGAAGGTAAGGACCCTAATTTTGCTGTTGATTTCCCTAACAATGCAACCACTTGGGAGTATGGCAAAACCATAGGCTGGAAAATAAAACAGGGGCGCGACTTCTCCCGGGAGTTTGCCACCGATACTTCCGCTTTTATTTTAAACGAATCGGCTGTAGCCTTTATGGGTTTAAAAGACCCTGTAGGCAAGATCATTCATTGGGACCATAAACCCTATACAGTTATTGGGGTGGTAGAAGATATGCTGGTGCAATCGCCTTATAAACCGGTGCGGGCCTCTCTATGGCATGTTTCACCAGAGCAGCAGAATATATTCATTATGAAAATGAACCCTACCTGGAGTGTTAGCAGAGTGCTGGCCAAAATAGAAAGCACCTTTAAAAAATACGATCCGGCCTCACCCTTTAAAGTTCAATTTGCCGATGAGCAGTTCGCCAACAAATTCGATAACGAAAAACGCATTGGTAAACTGTCAACCTTTTTTGCCATACTCGCGGTCTTTATTTCCTGTCTTGGTTTGTTTGGATTAACCTCGTTCATGGCCGAACAACGGGTAAAGGAGATTGGCATCCGCAATGTGCTGGGTGCTTCGGTACTAAACATCTGGCAACTGCTCTCAAAAGATTTTATTCTGTTGGTAAGTCTTTCGTGCCTGATAGCCATTCCCATTGCCTTTTATTATATGCATACCTGGTTGCAGAAATATGATTTCAGAACCGATATTTCGTGGTGGGTATTTGCCGTGTCGGCAATTGGTGCGCTGGTGATTACTTTGCTCACCGTAAGTTTTCAGGCCATCAAAGCGGCCGTGGCCAACCCGGTAAAAAGTTTGCGTACGGAATAATTTCCTACTTTCGGCCCATGCCATCAAAAAACCTTGTAGTTAAAACCCTTAATGAATTGTATGATCTCATGGGGCTTTCCCATGAGATCATCGACCAAACCTCGGGATTCTCTATCCTGTACCTGCAAGACCTGTTCAAAGAATATCCGGTTTCCTCCATCCCCTTCCGGCCCAATTTCTTCAGCTTTCTTTTTATCAAAGATGCTTTTGGCAATTACACCATCGATGACCTGAGTTTTCCGATGGTTCCCGGCACTGTTTATTTTACCAACCCCGGCAACTTCCGCAAATTCGAATGGCATAAGGTTACGGAAACCTGTCTCGTTGTTTTTACTGAATCTTATTTAAAAGAACAGGTACATCCTGATGTCTATCGCGAATTCTCCTTCCTGCTAACCGAAACGGTAGAGCCCCGGGTATTGAAACCCGATCAGTTTGCGATCATTGAAGAATTGTACAAATTTATTTATCGCGAACACCATGGCGATTCGCCCTATAAAAACAAGATCATCGGCAGTGCGGTTGTTACGCTTTTATTAAAGATCAAAGAATATTTCTTCCAGACTTACAACCCTATTTATGAAGGTAACCGCAGGTCACAGATCGTAAAAACCTTTAAACAAAACCTGGAACAACATTTCCGGGACCTGGCAAACGGCAAAACCGACACCCAGCTACGGGTACAGGATTATGCCGATAAACAATTCCTCCACGTAAACTACCTTTCCAGTGTAATCACCAGTAAAACGGGTAAATCTATCAGCGCCTGGATCGCCGATAAAACCATTGCCGAAGCCAAGGTACTATTGCAGGATAAACAAATGAATATTAAGGAAATCGCCGGCAGACTGGGCTTTCTCGAAGCCTCCCATTTCAGCAATTATTTCAAGAAACACACCAATCAAAGTCCGGCCGACTACCGCAAACAGCTGGTTTAACCACATTCTTAGAATTTTGCAACTCTTGCTGTAATCTTTGTACGTTTCAGGAACCGTTCATGGGCCATCTTTGTGTTATCCAATCAAACAATAAAACAAAGAATTATGAACAGGTTAAATAACAAAGTAGTATTAATTACCGGCGCGTCAAGAGGTATCGGCGCTGCAACCGCTCACCTGATCGCCAGCGAAGGCGCTAAAGTAATCGTTAATTATTCAGGCAGCCAGGCTGAAGCCGAAAAAACCGTACAGGAAATAAAAGATAATGGTGGCGACGCCATTGCCCTGAAAGCCGACGTTAGTAAGGCCGCTGAAGTAACTGCGTTGTTTGATGCCGCCATTACTCACTACGGAAGAATTGATGTGCTGATCAACAATGCCGGTATCATGATCACCAAACTGTTGAAAGATACAACCGACGAAGACTTTACGCGTCAGTTCGAAATAAACGTTCGTGGTACCTTTAACACCCTGCGCGAAGCCGCTACCAAACTGGCCGATAATGGTACTATTATTAACACGTCTACTACATTGACCCGCGTAATGGTCCCTACTTATGGAACCTACGCTGCCAGCAAAGCAGCCGTTGAACAAATGACCCGTGTATTTGCCAAAGAAATGGGATCAAGAGGCATAACCGTAAATGCAGTATTGCCTGGTCCTACCAGTACCGAATTATACCTCAAAGGGAAATCACCCGAAATGATCGCTCGTCAGGCAGCATTGAATGCGTTCAACCGCCTTGGTGAAGTGGATGAGATTGCCAAAGTGATCGCCTTCCTGGCCAGCGATGATGCCAAATGGATCAGCGGACAAACCATCGGCGTAAATGGCGCTATGGCTTAACAACCCTCACTAAACTTTCAACCATGCACAGCTCAACTGTATTGATTGCCGTTGCTTTGCTCACCGGTTGTATGGGTGCAGCAGCACAAAAGGAAAACAATAACTTAAAAACTATAAATATGGACACCAGCAAATTGAGCAACCCAACCGTAAAAGCAGCCTTTCAGGCCTGGCAGGAAGGAGATTCAACATTATGGCTTTCTTATTTCACCGCCGATGCGCAGTTGCTGGATGATGGTCATCCCCGGGACTTTCCCAATTTTTCTACCGAGGCCATTGGTCACGAACGGTTCACCAGTATTGATATTGTAAAAGACAGCGGCCGCTCTATCTATGGAAAATTTCATAGCGATACCTGGGGTGATTTCAAAACCTATTTCAAATTTCACCTCGATGCCAATGGTAAAATTTACAAACTGGAAATAGGACAGGCTGAATATTAATTT
Organism: Niastella sp.; assembly: GCF_045805085.1. Lineage (NCBI taxonomy): Bacteria > Pseudomonadati > Bacteroidota > Chitinophagia > Chitinophagales > Chitinophagaceae > Niastella > Niastella sp. The sequence goes on along the minus strand of NZ_JBJMLX010000065.1, from coordinate 44,900 downwards.
GTAAAATATTACACCTATGAAAGACCGATCGAACTAACCGTTCGCACAGGAGAGACTTATCATTGATAAGGCTCTTTTGTGTTGGGAGAAAAAAGGGACCCGCCGGATCCCTTTCATTCTAATTTGCAGCTCTTGCTTTCTCTATTTTTTCACGTAACTGATGGGCCTCCTTTTCAGAATCAGCTATATGGTATACGTTGTGCTCGAGATGATCGTAAAACAGGAGAAATTTCTCCTCGTCAATTTTTCTGAATTTGAGTTCAATACCGATCCTGGTGGTAACGTGTTCCTTTTTCTGCTCCTTCCCATCTATAATAAATGGTTGCTTAACATTCACCACCAGGTTTCCACTGACTGCAGCGAGCGGAAATACCTCAAATGAAAAAATGCCTTTGTGTTCAACAATCAACAACTGGCGGGCTTTTTCATCGATGATCACTGTTTGATGGATCAGTTGTTTACGATAATAATTGGTAATACCGGTTTGCCGGGTGGCTTCTGCTATATAGGCATTTATTCTTTTCTGTTCCTTTTTTCTCCGCCTTTTACTGGCGTTATTCAATATTATAATAACAGCTGCTATAGGTACTAATAGCATTAGTACAATCACTACATCTGACATAGTTCAATAAGTTTAGGTAATACGATTCCGTTAATGATCGTTGAGACCATTAAACAATAGGGTTCTGTTCCAAAAAAACAAAACAACTTACCAGAAGTAATGATTGGGAAATAATAGTAACCGGATAAACGAAGACCAATGTGGAGTGGGAAAAGCGTTGATGCGTTTACGCAGGTCGCCGGAAATATAATCACTAAGGCGAGCCACCATAATGGAACCATCTGAATCCCGGTGGTCCCTTATATTAAACGCAACGCAATTAAACTGAAAAGTATTGGCTACTTCAGCAAAATGATTATGTAAAATATCATTAGCTAATAATGAAGCACTCTTTTCGTGGGATATAGTATTCGTTGGCGACGATGTTCCTGCATCAGCAGTAAAACCCGTTACCAGTTGAACAAATAATAGTAGTAGTGTAAATAAATATCTCACTTGGCAAATGTAGCCTAATATAGGCGCAAATCAAAGCGAATGCCTGCTAATAAACAAGTCATCCTCATAATATTAACACAATTGTTCCGGCAATAATTAACAGGGCGCCGATAGCTGCTTTTAGCGTAAGAGCTTCCCCTAATATTACGACAGACAATACAATAGTCAAGGCCACGCTTAGTTTATCAACCGGTGCAACCTGCGACACTTTACCTACCTGTAATGCTTTGAAATAAAACACCCACGACAAACCAGTTGCAATTCCGGAGATGACAAGGAAGATCCAGTTTTGTTTCGACAATGCAGGCAATCCTTTTTCTTCACCTCTTGCCAAAACAATACCCCAGGCTACCAGCAGAATAATAATAGCCCGTATAGCTGTGGCCAGGTTTGAATTAACACCCGTTATTCCAATTTTTGCAAAAATGGCTGTCAACGAAGCAAACAGTGCAGATAGCAATGCATATATCCACCACATAAAATATAATTTAAGAAAAGAGTAACCCCTATAAAACAGTTACTGTATGGGTTGGCTTTTTATGACGCAAACAGGTAATCCTTCCTGAAATATAGCCCAGCGCCAATGCAAGCGGATAATCCGCCACCCAATGTACTTCCGTATTTACCATTGCCCATCCTGTTAGTCCGATCAGGCTGTAGCCAAGAATACCGATCCATTTCTTTTCGGGGTAATTGGTTGTAAGCACTGTAACTGTTGCCATCATGGTTGCCAGATGGCCTGAAGGGAAAGCATCATAATTACTGGTATTTACCTGGTATTCTTTAAACGAAGGAAATGGGCGCCAGGCTCCGCCAGGTTTTGTACGCATGAACGGACTTTCTCTACCCGTCATACGTTTTAATACCTGCGTGGTAACACCCATAGTAATAAATGTTTCTGCAATATCGCTGGCGGTTTGCAAGGCCCGGTTGTCCTTGTTTATTTTTCCAAAGATGAACAATCCACTACCCACCAACAAACTGGTGCCCCCTTCACCCAATTGGTACAACGCCGAATTGAAATTACGCGGCACTTTAATGATTTTTGTGTCACCTATTTTCAGCGGTACACTGTAATCAGTTTGTGATTCCAGGTGAATATGATCCGATGCGCGTTTAACCGCATCCAGAATTGGCTGATCGTATGGTATCAATATCGCAGTAGAGGCGGCTACCACACTTAACCCAAGCAGGTTCTTTTTTTGAAAGGGCGATTTGCCTATCTGCACCAGGTCATACGGCACATGGGTAATAAATCCCCATTTTTGAGGGCGCTCATAATAATTGTTCTTCGTCAGCGTAACCGTATCCTGTCCTGCTGCATATTGATACAGACAAATAATGCATGCCAGCAGGGTCGCTTTATTCTTCATATGCCGGAATATTTACACTATTATAAAGCTATCATTATTCTTCCTAAAAACGCATGCCATTGGTTTTGATACAATGTGAGTGCGTTTTATTATTTTTATGGCTTACACCCGATCCATGCAGCACCTTTTTATCCAATATGTTTATCTCATTTTAATTATTCTGGCCCTGGTTATGTTTGCCAACCGGCTGCGACTGGCCTACCCCATCGTATTGGTGGTGGGCGGACTGGCGCTCAGTTTTACGACTACTTTTTCAAACATCACTATAGATCCCGAACTGGTTTTCTTTATATTTCTGCCGCCCCTGTTGTTTGATTCTGCCTGGCAGGTGTCGTGGAAAGAATTCTGGAAATGGCGGCGCGTCATTACCAGTTTTGCATTTCCCATTGTAATTCTTACCTCCTCAGTTATAGCCCTTGTATCGTGGGCCTGCATACCTGGTTTTACCCTGGCACTGGGATTTTTATTGGGGGGTATTGTTTCCCCGCCCGACGCCATTTCAGCCAGTACCATTATGAGGCAGGTAAAAGTACCGAAAGGCCTGGTGAGTATTGTTGAAGGTGAAAGCCTGCTCAACGATGCCTCTTCGCTTATTGTTTTCCGGTTTGCCATTGCCGCGGTGATCACCGGGCAGTTTCATATGTCAGAAGCGGTGGGCAGTTTTTTCCTGGTGATAATAATGGGTACACTGATCGGGCTGGCCATCGGTTTTGTTTTCTACGCTATTCATAAATGGCTGCCAACAACACCCAGCATCGAGATCATTCTCACCCTGGTAACGCCCTATTGCATGTATTACACGGCAGAGCATTATCATTTTTCAGGAGTACTGGCGGTAGTAAGTGGCGGTTTATTATTATCGGCCCAACGGCACCGCATGTTAAGCTATCGCAGCCGGATTGAAGGGGTAAACGTATGGGCTAATATTGTGTTTGTTTTGAACGGACTTGTCTTTTTATTGATCGGATTGCAATTACCGTCCATTGTAAATCAGTTGGGTGATATCAGTTTGGGCAGGGCCATTGGCTATGGGTTGACAATTTCCCTGGCCCTAATCATTTGCCGCCTTCTTTGTACCCTGGGCGCATCTGTATTTACCGTATTTATAAGCCGGTATATTACAGTAGCAGATAACAGCCCGGGTTGGAGAAATCCGCTTGTCATTGGCTGGGCCGGCATGCGCGGCGTGGTATCGCTTGCAGCGGCATTGTCTATTCCCTTGCTTATGAATAACAACCAGGCATTCCCTTATCGCAACCTCATTCTTTTTATAACGTTTATTGTCATTCTGGTTACGTTGGTTTTTCAGGGACTTACCCTTCCCTGGCTTATCAGGAAATTAAAACCAACACCGGTAAGAAATACCATACCTGAACATATCCAGGAGTTGAACATTCAAAAAAAGATTGCCAAATGTTCCATTGAATTCCTGGAAGAAAGATCAAATAAAGGAAAAAATGTCAGCGAGCATTTGAAGAATCTGCATGAGCGGTTGAAGATCGATCTGAAATTACTGACTGAACAATTGAATTCATCGTCAGAAAACAGCCCTGAAGGGGGGATCCGGAATTTTCAACTCATTTACCTGGAACTGTTGGAAAAGCAACGCACTACCCTGAACAAAGTGAATCACCTGCAGGAATACGATGAAGAACTGATCAGAAAATATATGTCGCTGATTGATATGGAAGAATACAAGATCAGGGAAAAAATGGTTGAAGAAAGTTCGTAAGTTCTTTAGTTATTGAGTTCGGGGGTGCCACGAAACATGTCAACTTGTTAACTTGTCAACCGTGTCAACTCAGGTAAGCTTCTTATAAGGATAATGCCCCTTAATAACCTTATTCAGGTAAGTTCCCTTGGAAGTGGCCTTTTTCATGGCCTCATAAATAGCGGCCGGAACTTTCAGGTAATCGTATATTTCCCCGGATGTGAAAATGATCCGCAGGGTAGACGATTTTGCGAAATAATCCATATGAGCTACCACCGACGAAGGCATACCATAGCTGCTAAAAAACCATGCCCGCCCTCTGGCATAAAATTTATTCTAATAGGGGATGGCAGTTATTTCACAAAGGAAAAAAACTGTTGCTGCACGCCGGAGCAAAAACGCGGCAACTACCGGTAAAGCAGGCGTAAAAGCGCCCTTTCCTACCGGTTTCTCCCCCATGCTGGCCACCCTGGTTGATAAACCTTTTGATGCCGACAACTGGTTGTTCGAAGTAAAGTGGGATGGCTACCGGGCTGTGGCGCATTGTCGTGGCAAACAAGTATCGGTCATATCGCGCAACGATAAATCGTTCAACGATAAATTCTATCCCATCACCGCTGCCCTGGAGAAATTGAACCTACATGCAGTGCTGGATGGAGAGATCATTATTTCGAATAAAGAAGGCGTCTCCAGCTTTGGCGATCTGCAAAACTGGCGCAGCGAAGCAGATGGAGAATTGCTGTATTATGTATTTGACCTGTTATGGCTGGATGGTTATTTGCTCATTGACCTGCCTTTACAACAACGCAGGGAAATACTAAGAAAAATGCTGCCGCAGCATCCAACAGTGCAGCTCAGTCAATCCTTTAATGCCCCCGGTACTACTTTTTATGACATTGCCAAAGAGATGAACATGGAAGGCATCATTGCCAAAAAAGCCGATAGTGTATATGTGCCGGGTGTTCGCTCAAAAGACTGGCTGAAGATAAAGATCGCAAAGCGGCAGGAAGTAGTGATTGGTGGCTATACCCGCAACGAGGGTTCTTCCAAATTATTCAGCTCGCTGCTGGTGGGCGTATTTGAAAATGGGACCCTGCATTACACCGGCAAAATAGGTACAGGCTTTACTGATAAAGACCAGCGTGCCATGATGGAACAGTTCAAACCACTGGTGCGTAAAAACTGTCCGTTTGAAAGAGAACCCGATTATAACAAGCCATCCCGGTTCCGACCCAATCCCCCGAAAGCATCCGCTACCTGGTTAAAGCCCCAATTGGTTTGCGAAGTAGCATTTGCCGAGATCACCAGTGATGGCGTAATGCGTCACCCTTCGTTTGAAGGTATGCGCATTGATAAAAAAGCAACAGACGTGAAAGCAGAAAAAGCAAAGCCGCTGAATAAAGTAGCACCTGAATCCATTCTTCATAAAGAAAAAATAATAACCCGCCGCAATGAGGCGGAGCGTAAAACCTTATTAAACCCCGGCGAAAAACAACAGGAAAGAACCATCAACGGGTATAAATTAAAATTCAGCAACCTCAATAAAATATACTGGCCCAAAGAAAAGATCACCAAGCGCGATATGCTGAATTATTATTACCAGGTGGCCCCCATTATTTTACCTTACCTGAAAGACCGGCCTCAATCAATGAACCGGTTTCCCAATGGTATTGAAGGCGAAAACTTTTATCAGAAAAATGTGGAGGGCAAAATACCTTCCTGGATCAACACCTTTCCCTATACCGATAAAAGCGTAAAGAAAAGCTTCCTGGTACCGGTGCGGGAAGCAGATGTGTTATACATGGCTTCGTTGGGTTGCATTGAGCTGAACCCCTGGAGCAGCCGCGTGCAAAAACCCGACAATCCCGACTGGTGCATCATTGACCTGGATCCCGATACCAATACGTTCGACCAGGTAATAAAAACCGCCCAGGTTACGCACGAGATCCTGGAAAGCGCCGGCATTCCCAATTACTGTAAAACATCCGGTTCAACCGGCATTCATATTTACATGCCACTGGGAGCAAAATACGTTTATGAAGATTCCCGGGAATTTGGCCGCCTGATCGCCACCATCGTGCATGAACAAATACCCCGGTTCACCAGCATTGAGCGGCAAACGGCCGATAGAAAAGGAAAGATCTATATCGACTTTTTACAGAACCGCCCGCAAGCTACTCTGGCATGCGCTTATTCTTTACGACCCAAACCGGGGGCTACGGTTTCCATGCCCTTGCATTGGGAAGAAGTAAAGAAGGGGCTTAAAATGAAAGACTTTACCATCCGCAATGCGGTGTCTCGCATCAAAGAACAGGGCGATATTTTTAAGCCGGTTCTGGGCAAAGGCATAAATATGAAAAAAGCAATCGACTCCCTGCAACAACTTTTTCATTCAAAATAGTTTCCGTTGCTCCACAGGCATTTACTCTGGTCTGAATAGGCCTGGAGTGCGGGTATTCACAAAATAACAGCGCCAATATTATTGGTCAGCAATTGCTGTTGAATATATTGAAGTAACTAAAAGAGGGCCAACCGCCAGCTGGCGATTGGCCCTCCTTATTAAAAATTAACCTCTTATCGCACAATCAATTTCTGCGTTTGATCGGTCTTTGAGTTTTTTATCTTCACCAGGTAGGTGCCTGGCTTCAGGAATTTAGGTTCTATAACATAGCGCAAACCCATAGTACTTGTTTCCAGCAGTTTGGCGCCTTCCAATGTAAATAAAGTAATGGTTGTTTTTTCATTACCTGTTCCTGTGAGATCAAGTGTTACCCGGTTGTTGGGCGACACCGGGTTGGGATACAGCTGCACTTTTACCAGGTTATTTAATTCACTGCTTCTGCGGGCAACTGGTACATCATGATTACAGTACTTTGACCAGTCAATTCCCACTGTACTTTCTTTGCTGGCAGTTGCTTCACGGGCCGATGAAAGCGTAGCCGAGTTATACCATTTGGTATTTACATTGGCAGCTCCGGTAACGCCAGTCACTAAACGCAGGCGGTAATCATAATGTGCTTTGCGGGTAGTTTCACCATTGTAGATGTAATCGGTATTGGTAATAACCGCGATCACAACATTATTGGCTGGCGCAGCTGTAAGATTCAGCGTACAGGCCCCACTTGAAACCGGTTGACTATAAACAGGCACTCCAGTTGTTGTGCGATAGACCAGTTGACAGGTCATGTTGGCGCCAATAGGCTCAAAATTTACGGTTACGGTATTGCCACTTACAGTTAATGGTATTTGATTTGCCCCTGACCATCCAGGTAAGGTGGTTGCATCGGGGGTAAGTAAGCCTCCGTTATTGGTTGTTTTGACATACGGAGTGGCTGTCCATACAGGCGGGTTCATCCATGATGGCTGCCATTCGGCGCCAATGGATTGTCCGAAGTGGGCATTCAATAAAGCCAGTACTGCATTTTTCCAGGGACCAAAATCAACCAACGCCTGTTTGGCCCGGTATTCGGTTATCAACCGGCGCATTTGTGTAGCGCCAATACCAGAAGCAATGCCTTCCAGCACCCGGCCCGATGCATAGCGCCAGATCCAGGGTACAGCACCATCGCCTAAAACATTGCCCAGGAAGGTGGGAAAAGAACTGCTGTACTGATGACCGCCTAAAAAAGTACGCCAGGTACAGATCTGTTGATCGCCATTGAACATGTTTACGCCTTCAGCTGATGGTCCGCCAAAACTGCCATCCTGCAACCAGCCGCTGTAACATTCTATCGGCATAAAAGGTGCAATGAAATCGGTCCCGTTCAAATCACCCATAGAACTGAAATTATTACTTCTACGCGCATCCGCTGTTTGCTGTAACCATACATTACCACCTTCCTGGAACCAGGCAGATTGTTTTACCCCAGGCAGATCTGCTAACAGCGCGTGAATGCCTTCATGCACCATCGCCCCTCTTTGAAATTCGCGGTCACTATAATTACAGGCAGGATCAAAACTATAAATCGGATAATACGAAGCCAGGACCATTGGCCAGCTTTTTCCATTATAATAGATAGTGCTTTGCCAGCCACCCAGCTCGGTGTTGGGCGCATTGTCGGTACACAAGCCTGAACCATATAAATATACCGAACTGCGGTAGCCGTTCTTGGCACGCAGATCGGGTGGCCATCCCATTTGATCGCGGAAATACGCAAAATCGGTATTCAATCGCGCCAGCAAGGGTGTAATGGCAGCAGTAGTTACCAGGGAGTTCTTATTCGGTCCCCAGCGGAAACACCACCAGTCAGATGATTGTGTTCCCACTACTTGCGGACAATCATTCAATACGTTTGTTGGGGTGGGTAAGCTGGGAAATTCTGTTTTGAAATTATAATTAATAGTAGGCGAATAAACCGGCCAGGTATACGGAGCACCGTTGCCACCACCGTTACCACCACCTGTGCCACCGGTATCAACAACGGCAGTACCCAATACCCGCCATTCGAGCAACCCGGTGCTTTGAGTGGTATTGAGCATCGACACGCGTAAACGTGTCATATTAACATTATTCACCGCCAATGTGTTGAATGCATTGGTGGCCAGGGGTACATTCCCCAGGTTCACCCAGGCAGAACCGTTCCAGTATTGTGCATTAGCGGTTGTAGGCGTTAATACGCCGCCACTGTCATTGAACCAGTAAACCTGAATGGATGATACCTTGTACGTTTGTGACCAGTCATACTGAACCCATTGGGTAGAGTTGGGATTGTCCCAGTTACCGTAAGCGCCATGCGATTTGTCGTTCGAATGAGCGGGCGTGTACCCGTCATTCAATGCGGAAATAGTTTCCCAGGGAGACACATACGAAGTAGAAGCCACTGCCGAGGAGGCAATGTTGGTTTGTGCACGAGCCAGCGTTACGCACAGGCACGCGACGATCAATGAAAATTGAATTTTCTTCATACAATAAAGTTTTAAGTGTAAAAGAAACGGTAACAGGGGAGAAACGTGCAAGGGGGCGTCCTAGATAATTATACCGGTGACAAATATACTAAGTTTTAACAAAACTGGATATTCAGTTATTAACATGTTATAATTATAAAGTAACTTACTGGTTACTGTGAGATTCAGCCCGCAAAGCTTTTTTGTCGTTTAAACACTTAATTTTAATTCATCGTTTATTATATCGTTCAGTTTTGTAAGCGGCCATATCGTTCCAGTACAAAGATTGGCCTAAACAAACAGCTTTAATAACATGGTGTATCAGGTAAATCAGCCCAAAAGCTTATTAAACTTTTAGTTAATCTGAATCAGAGAATGATTCCCCAACAGAAACCGGCAACAGGGGGCTAATACCGGGACCTCAGCCCCCTGAACAAACAACTTCTCCCCCATTAGGGGCCTTTGGGCCAAAATATCCCGTTTTCACACTACATTTGCAGCCTTTAAAAACCGGAAAGCACATCATAAATCCCCCGGGATTGCGTTAATAGATGCTCATTAACAATGAGTTCCGTAAACGTAAGCGAAGCAGGCCACTGTTTGCCAAAATCCTTGATTTTGCAGGCAGTCACGTGAAAAGGGGCGTTTGTAGAAAACTTTCTTAAAAAATCCTTCATCCCTTAATTTTACAGCTTATTATCACTGCCTATGCCGCAAGATAAAAACCGTCAGTTCCTGGATTTTGAAAAACCGATCAAAGATCTTTTTGATGATATCGAAGGCTTGAAGCAAAAGGCCGAAAAGAGTAAACTTGATCTGACTGACCCTATTAAGAAACTGGAAGAGCGCGTGCTGGAAACGCGTAAGGCTATTACACAAAACCTTACGCCCTGGCAAAAAGTGCAGTTGAGCCGCCACCCCGACCGTCCGTACACCATGAAATATATCTCCAAACTCACCACTGATTTTGTGGAGTTGTTTGGCGACCGTAATGTTAAAGATGATAAAGCCATGGTGGGTGGTTTTGCCTCCCTCGATGGGCAAACTGTAATGCTCATTGGTCAGCAAAAGGGTATCAATACCAAGGCGCGTCAATTGCGCAATTTTGGTATGGCCAATCCTGAAGGGTATCGCAAGGCCCTGCGACTGATGAAGCTGGCGGAGAAGTTCGACAAACCTGTTATAACCCTCATAGATACGCCCGGCGCCTACCCAGGCCTCGAAGCGGAAGAAAGGGGACAGGGTGAAGCTATTGCCCGTAATATTTATGAAATGATGCGGCTTAAAGTACCGGTTGTATGTGTGATCATTGGCGAAGGAGCCTCCGGCGGCGCTATGGGAATTGGCGTCGGCGACAAGGTGTTCATGCTCGAAAATACCTGGTACACGGTTATTTCGCCCGAAAGCTGCAGCTCTATTCTTTGGCGTAGCTGGGACCAGAAAGAAAAAGCAGCCGAACAGTTAAAACTCACTGCTGATTATATGCATGAATTTGGATTAATTGATGGTATCATTCCCGAGCCTGTGGGCGGCGCACACTGGAATTACGACGAAGCCGCCGGCTTATTAAAACCTTACCTCATTAACACCATCAACGAGCTGAAAGCGATGGATCCTGAAGAGCGGGTTCGAAAGCGAATCGATAAGTTTAACAAGATGGGCTTCTGGGACGAATTACCGGCCTAGTGATCCTGAGTGACCCTGCATTGTACGCCGAAGCCTTGGCGTAGGCGGAACCAGCTGTAACAACTCTGCTCAGCACCTGTTGTGTCACTCACTTGTACATTCTTATCGTTACTCAGCTAAACCAACATTCAAAATTTAAATCGCTCCCGAAAACAATCGGGATTCAACCAAAATATTATGTCTCTTCGTCAATCATTATATGGTACCGGCGTAGCGCTGGTAACCCCGTTCAAATCAAACACGGATGTAGATCTCGATGCATTAAGCAAAATCATAGATCACGTAATCAATGGCGGCACTGAATATGTGGTAACCCTCGGCACCACCGGCGAAACACCCACGCTCAGCAAAGAAGAAAAAATCGCCATTGTACGCTACACCTACGAAAAAGTGAACAACCGCGTTCCCGTTGTAGTAGGTATCGGCGGCAACGATACCGCTGAATTAATTAAAGAACTGGAAACATTTCCTTTAGATAAAGCGACCGCTGTTTTAAGCGCCAGCCCGTATTATAACAAACCTTCCCAGGAAGGTATCTTCCAGCACTACAAAGCGCTGGCAGCCGCTTCGCCCAAACCTATTTTGTTGTATAATGTTCCAGGCCGTACCGGTCGTAACATGACCGCCGCCACTACCCTGCGCCTGGCTAATGAAGTGGCCAATATTGGTGGTATAAAAGAAGCCAGCGGCGATATGGCCCAGTGCATGCAGATACTGCGCGACCGCCCCGAAAACTTCCTGGTAGTAAGTGGCGACGATGCCCTGGTATTGCCGCAGGTTGCCTGTGGTATGGATGGCGTTATCAGCGTAGCCGCCAATGCCTTTCCCAAACAGTTCACCCATATGGTGCGCCAGTGTTTGAAAGGCGATTTCAAAGCAGCCAAAACGTTGAACGATGTGCTGATCCAGGCCTACGAACTTATGTTTGCAGAAAACAATCCTGCCGGCGTAAAAGCTTTTATGACCGAAATGAACTTGCTGGAAAACGCCCTGCGTTTACCAATGATGCCATTAAGTGAAGGCTTGCATGAGCAGGTAAAACAGTTCCTCAAAGCAAATTAAAAATGAAAATGAGGAATGTGAAATGAAGAAGTAAGACGGTTATTGATTTATAACACTAATGAGAAATGAAAGGGTATTTTACTTTTTCATTTCTCATTTTTAATTTCTAATGTTCATTTAAGAGGGGCTCTGAAGGTAACACCTTCCAACGCCAGACTGGTATTCGGGAATATCTCGCAGGCCTCCTGTTCAAACATCTCCAGCTTATCGTATTTAGAGCTAAAATGACCAATAAGCAACCGACCTACATGGGCGTTTTTGGCAATACGGGCAGCCTGTGCAGTAGTGGAATGAAAACGCATGGCGGCCCTCATTTCCAGGTCTTTTAAGTAAGTGGTTTCGTGGTATAACAAATCAACTCCTTTTACCTTTTCTATCAGTTCTTCATCATAGATGGTATCGGCGCAATAAGCATATGACAACGGCTTAACGCCGGGATTGGTCACCAATTCATTTTCTATGAGTTCGCCGCTTTTGGTAGTATAATCTTCTCCCCATTTCAGGCGGTCGTAAAACGCGGCCGGTACGCCATATTCAATCGCCTTTTCAGGATTTACCCGGCGCGGCGCACGCACCTGGTCAAATCTAAACCCCCAGCAGGGAATGCGGTGCCTGGTGGCAAAACAGGTTACTTTGAATTTATCGTTCTGCACAATTACACCCTCCCCTTCCAGCGGATGAAAATGTAATGGATACGACAATTGATTGGAGGCAGCCTCCAATTGTAAATCGAGTATTTGTTTCAGGGGAGCCGGGGCAAACAAATGCAGCTCGTTTTCGCGATGCAGCAACCCCATGCTGTGCAGTAAACCCGGTAAGCCAAAATAGTGGTCACCGTGCAGGTGGGAGATGAAAATATAATTGATGCGTGACCAGCGAATGCGGTATTTCACCAATTGCTGCTGGGTGCCTTCGCCACTATCAACCAGGAACAGATTATCATCCAGCGTCACTACCTGCGACGTGGGATGCCGGTCATACGCCGGTAATGCAGAATTATTTCCCAGTATAGTAACAGCCAGCATTCAATTCGTTAAAGGGTGATCATTTTGTTTAAGACGGCGTTATAAGTCATTCTGCTGCATTTCATTGTACAAAATTATGCAATACCTGTCACACACTTATTACCTCCTACATACAACTTATTACATAATATTTACAATTTCTCACTTGTGCCCTGGTCCTTGTGGCCCTGGGCTCTAACATAACGTAAATCAATACCGCCGGATTGTATGCACAATGTCGGCCAGGTAGCTTTTGCCAAATAAATTCAAATGAATCAGCAGCGGGTATAAATTGCATATTTCCCATTGCTGTCTGTAATTAACAGGCAGCGGATAATGATAGTTGTAACGCTCATAAAACAGGCTGTCGAATCCGCCAAACAGGGTGGTCATGGCCATATCCATACTGCGATGGCCGTAATAAACCGCCGGATCGATCAATACCGGGTTTTCCGAAGCATCACACAGAAAATTACCACTCCACAGGTCGCCATGTAACAACACAGCCGGCTCTGGCGCAAACAGGTTGTCCAGTTGCTGATACAGCTTTTCAAATTGCTGTACATGGACCGGTTCCAGCAATTGACGGTTAACGGCCAGTTTTACCTGTGGCTGCAGCCTTTGTTGTATAAAAAAATCGGTCCAGTTATCGGCAGGTTGATTGCTTTGCGGCAGTGAACCCATGTAATTGTCGGTAGCCAGGCCAAATCGTTTGCTTTGAATATGATGTAAAGCGGCCAGTTGTTCGCCAAAGCGGCTCCAGAAGGCATCGGGTTGTAAGCCTTGTTCTATCCATTCCAGTATCAAAACCTGGTGCTCTCCGTTTTGGCCGCTGGCAACAACCTGTGGTATCCGTATCACATGTTGCTGTGCCAGCAGTTTCAGACTTTGCTTTTCCGTTTCAAACAAATCGGGAAAAGCCGCCAGCTCGTTGATCTTGCAAAAGAAGGTTTCTTTTCCTGCAGTAATACGGTAAGTATGATTGATGGAACTGCCTCCTACCGGAGTATATGTAAGGGGGAATTTATTATTTAGGAGTTCCTGTATTAAAGATTGTACTGCACCAGAGATCATAAGTTACAGTTTAATACCTCACGAACTTACAAACCCATTCACGACAACAACAATTTACACTCGTGCAATAACCTCTCTTTATTCACTGCCGCAGTACCTACCTCCTCACAAACCAATCCCCCTGCAATATTGGCCACTTCGGCCATCAGGTCAATTCGTTTGGTAGCAGCATAGATCAGGGAAGCCACGGCAATAACCGTATCCCCCGCGCCCGATACATCAGCTATATTTCGTAAGTGGGAAGGAATGATCATTGCGTCGCTGTTCTGCTGGTAAAACACCCCTTTTTCAGACAGTGTAATGAAGGAAATAGCGTGTTGTAATTTCTTTTGTAACTGCTTATGAATATCGTTCAGGGTAACCAGGTTAACATCGTCTATCAACAGGTTCAGGCCATCTTTTACCTCTTTCAAATTAGGCTTGAAGATATCAACGCCCTGGTAGCTGAAGAAGTTTTTTCGTTTGGGATCTACCGTGGTAATAACACCATGTTGTTTACACAGGGCAGTCACTTCTTTTATCACACGTTCGGTCAACACCCCTTTATTGTAATCTTCAAATATAATTACCTGTGGCTTTTCGGTGGTAATAAAGTGGTGCACCTTTTCCAACAGGGCATTCTCATCATCGGCGCACAGGTCCTTGGTGATCTCCGCATCCAGCCGCATCATTTGCTGGTTACGGCTTATAATGCGGGTTTTGGCAGTAGTAATCCGGGAGTTCTGTTTGGCTACCCAATTGGTATTAATGTGATGCTCATTAAATAAATGGGTTAAGATATGGCCGTTTTCATCATTACCCATTACCGACAGCACCGCCACCTGCGAACCCAGGGCGGCCAGGTTCAACGCCACATTGCCGGCCCCGCCTATCCGATGTTCTTTTTTATCCAGCGCAACAACAGGCACTGGCGCTTCCGGCGATATCCTGTCCACATGCCCCCACCAGTAAATATCCAGCATCACATCACCTATCACTCCAGCCTTTATGTTCGAAAAGTCTTCAAATAGTTTATTGAAATCCACTTTACTCATATTTTCAACTGTTCCAGGTTACAAATTTCATGTTACAAGTCCCTGAAATATGCAACCCGGAACCTGTAACTAAGCCTTTTTATTTCGCACTGCAATATAATACAAAGGAACGCCTGATAAAACAATTCCCAGTCCGATACCGGCGTAAAGTGGTTTCATTTGAATAAGGAAAACACTAAATACCAATGCGAGAATGATATAAATAATGGGCAGCACCGGGTAGCCAAAAGCTTTGTAAGGCCGCTCTGCATCCGGACGCTTTTTGCGTAAGATGAAGATGCCTATAATGGTGACGGCATAAAAAAGCACCGCCACAAAAGCGATCATATCCAGCAGATCGCCATAACTGCCGCTCAAACACAGGAGGCCCGCCATAGCAGCCTGGATCCACAAAGCAAATTCAGGGACCGCATTTTTATTTAAAGTACCGGTTTTCTTAAAGAACAGGCCATCTTTTGCCATGGTATAATATACCCGGGCTCCGGCCAGTATCAGTCCGTTGTTACAACCAAAGGTGCTGATCATGATCATCACCGCAATTACATAGGCGCCAATTTCACCAAAAATAGAGGTGGCTGCAGCAACGGCAACCCGCTCCCCTTCCGGATAAGCAATATGGCTTAACGGAAGCACATTCAGGTACATGAGGTTGGCAGTTACATAAATTACCGTAACAATCAGGGTTCCCAAAAACAGGCTTAACCCGATATTTCTTTTTGGGTTCTTTATTTCACCGGCAATAAAGGTTACGTTGTTCCAGCTATCGCTGCTGAAAATTGAGCCTACCATCGCAGCAGCAATGGCCCCAATTAAAGCAGTTCCGCCAATAGGCAGCCATTGACCGTCTTTAATAAAATTTCCGTTGTCATCCTGTTGCAGATGGGTGGCATTCATTCCTGTTTGCCAGTTCTCGCTCCAGAAGCTGTGTTTTACCAGTAAGAATCCTAAAATTATCAACCCGAATAACGACAGCAGTTTAACGGTAGTGAAAGAAGTTTGAATGATCTTGCCGCCCTTTATTCCTTTTGTATTGGTATAGGTAAGAAATACAATAAGCGCAATGGCCAATACCTGTGCGGCTGATATCTTCAGTTTACCAATGGTCAGCAAGATGTTGGTTTCACCCAGCTCAGGTATTAAATAAGCGGTATAGCGGCTAAAGGCAACGGCTACCGCAGCAATGGTAGCGGTTTGTATCACCGCAAAAAAGCTCCAGCCATACAGGAACCCTGCTAACGGATTAAATGCTTCTTTAAGATACACATACTGGCCGCCCGCTTTAGGAAACATACCGCTCAGTTCGCCATAACTTACCGCTGCAGTGATGGTCATAAATCCGGTGATCAGCCATACAGCGATCATCCAGCCGGCGCTGCCTACGTTGCGGGTAATATCCGAGCTAACGATAAAGATACCCGAACCGATCATTGAACCGGCTACCACCATGGTAGCGTCCACTAAACTAAGGGATGGTTTAAATGAAGAAGCGTGTTCTGCCATATTAGGTATATAATAGTAAGAAATCAGATTTTAACCCGCTCAAGATAGGGAAACTAATTCGAATCCTCACCAACCCAAATTTCCACATAATTTACTGATATTGACTGCATAGGCAATAGGAAACGGGCTAGGGATATAAGCCAAAAGCCTAAAGTTTAAAGCAATACAAATTACTTTAAACTTTAGGCTTTCTTCTTTCAGCTTTAGGCCTTCAAACCGGAGCTTGCGGCTTTTAGCCTGGGGCTTATTTTTTCTTATCCTTATACTGCGTGTTCAACCCGTTAATCAAATCACCGGTAATATTATAAGCCGGATCCTTGTAGTAAATAATAAAACCAGGCTCATAAGAAAGTATATAAGCAAACTTCTTGTCCTTATTATAGTCTTTCAAAAACTCCTCTACCTGTTTGCGCAATTCGCTCATGCGGTCAACCTGCAGCTTTTGCATTTCCTGTTCCAGTTCGCCTTTACGTTGCTGGATCTGTTGTTGCAGCAAGCCTACTTCACGCTGGGCGCTTTCCATTTCAGGCTGGGTAATATTATTGCCTTTTTCCTGCCATTTACGAACAGTGCGTTGGTACTTGTTCGTTAAATCGTTCAATTCAGCATTCATGGCATTTTCTTTCTTCTTCATGTCGCCGGAAACATCTTTGAAATACTCATAGTGTTCCTGCAGGGAATCAATATCAAAGTAAGCTACGGCAAAGCTGGTGGCAGCATTATTATCATTTTTTACGGCTACTTTTTTCTGTTGATTTCCTTTCGCAAACTGGAAGTAAAAAAGAACACCAATGAGAACAAGAGCAATAATGGATAATAAAGTAGAAATATTTTTCATGAACGCCTTTTTTGCAAGATATAAATCTGGTTGTAAAGAGAATTGTTAAAACTTTTAACAATGGGTTAACGGCTAATAAAAAAGTAGGAAGTGTTTAGCTTCCTACTTTGTTTTTATAATCAATGAATTATTGATCGTGATTACTCTTCATCATCAAAGCTCATCGCTTCGCGGGTGGTTTGCAGCAATTCATATTCTTCCTTGCTACCAACGATCATGTTCTCAAAGTCACGCAAACCAGTACCTGCTGGTATCGGATGACCTGTGATCACATTCTCTTTCAGACCAAGCATATCGTCGGTTTTACCTTGTATGGCAGCCGATGACAATACTTTGGTTGTTTCCTGGAACGATGCAGCTGAGATCCAGCTTTGCGTACCCAGTGAAGCTTTGGTGATACCCAGCAACACAGGATGTGAAGTGGCCGGTTCGGCATCGCGGAATTCAACCAGCTTTTTGTCTGTACGACGCAGCAGCGAGTTTTCTTCGCGAATTTCACGCAGGCTAACGATCTGACCAGCTTTCAACCGGGCGCTTTCACCTGGTTCAGAGATAACTTTCTTATCAAAGATCCAGTCGTTTTCCTCGTTGAATTCAAAACGGTCAACCAGGTCTTCTTCGAGGAAGCGGGTGTCGCCCGGATCCACGATCTCAACCTTTTTCATCATCTGGCGAACGATCACCTCAATGTGTTTATCGTTGATCTTCACACCTTGCAAACGATAAACTTCCTGAATTTCATTCACCACATACTCCTGTACAGCAAACGGACCTTTAATAGCCAGGATATCGCTTGGTGAAACCTGTCCGTCAGACAGTGGCGAACCGGCTTTGTTAAAGTCACCATCCTGTACCAGGATCTGGCGGGTCAATGGCACCAGGTATTTCTTGATAACACCATCTTTCGCTTCCACGACGATCTCGCGGTTACCACGTTTGATGGCGCCGAAGGCTACCACACCGTCGATTTCGCAAACGACGGCAGGGTTACCCGGGTTACGTGCTTCAAACAACTCAGTTACACGAGGCAGACCCCCTGTGATGTCGCGTTGCATCCGCAGCGTACGAGGTATTTTCACCAACACCTGACCGGCTTTCACACCTTCGGCTTCATCAACCACAATGTGTGAGCCTACCGGCAGGTTGTATTGCTTTACATCCTTGCCTTCAATGATCAGGGTAGGTATCTTGGTTTTATCTTTTGTTTCAATTACCACTTTTTCGCGGTGACCGGTTTGTTCATCGGCCTCTTCGCGGTAAGTGATACCTTCAATTACATTATCGAATTTCACCTGACCTACGATCTCAGCAACGATTACGTTGTTGAACGGATCCCAGGTACAAAGGGTATCGCCTTTTTTCACATTCTGACCGTCTTTCACGAACAGGGTTGAACCGTAAGGCACGTTCACTACATTGAGTAAGCGATCGTTCTTCAGATCCACGTTACGGATTTCACCGGTACGACCGATTACTATCTGAATTGGATCACCTTCATTGTTAACCGAAGTTACAGTACGCAAACCGTCGAACTGAATAGTTCCATCGAATTTGGCAGTGAGTGAAGACTCAACTGAAGCAGATCCGGCAACACCACCCACGTGGAAGGTACGCAGGGTCAACTGTGTACCAGGCTCACCGATCGACTGGGCAGCAATGATACCAACGGCATCACCCTTCTGCGCCCGGTTACCTGTGGCCAGGTTCTTACCATAACATTTAACGCACACGCCACGTTTGCTTTCGCAGGTCAGTACAGAACGGATCTCAACGGTATCGATACCGGCTTCTTCAATTTGTTTGCCGATCTCTTCATTGATCTCCTGTCCGGCGCCAACGATCAGTTTATCGTTTAGCGGGCTGTATACGTTGTGGAGTGACGTACGGCCAATGATACGATCGTACAGTGGCTCTACTATCTCCTCGTTATCTTTCAGTGCGCTGGTGGCAATACCACGCAACGTACCGCAATCTTCTTCTGTAATTACCACGTCCTGTGCTACGTCAACCAAACGACGGGTCAGGTAACCGGCATCCGCTGTTTTCAGGGCGGTATCGGCCAAACCTTTACGGGCACCGTGCGTAGAGATGAAGTAATCCAATACGTTCAGTCCGCCTTTGAAGTTAGAGAGGATCGGGTTTTCGATGATCTCACTTCCGCTTGAACCTGACTTTCTGGGTTTTGCCATCAGACCTCTGATACCGCACAGCTGTTTGATCTGCTGTTTACTACCGCGGGCTCCGGAGTCAAGCATCATGTACACAGAGTTGAAGCCCTGTTTATCGGTGCTGAGCTCACGGATCAACGTTTCGGTAATGCGGGTATCCACACGTGACCAGATGTCTACGATCTGGTTATACCGTTCGTTGTTGGTGATAAGACCCATGTTATAGTTATCCCATACTTCGTCTACTTCGCCTTTGGCCTGGTCGAGCACATCGCCTTTGATAGACGGGATGATGAGGTCATTGATACTGAATGACAGACCACCTCTGAAGGCCGTACGGAAACCAAGTTGTTTGATATCATCGAGGAACTTGGCCGTTTTAGGCACGTTGGTGATGGTAATGATGTCACCGATGATCTCGCGCAAGCTCTTTTTGGTGAGCAGTGCGTTGATGTAACCCACTTCTTTCGGAACGAATTCGTTGAAGATTACCCGACCTACTGTAGTTTCAGTCAGCTTTTTCACGATAGCGCCGTCGTTGTTACGAACATGCACTTTCACTTTAATGTGAGCGTGCAGGTCAATGCGATTTTCGTTGTAAGCGATGATAACTTCTTCGGTGCTGTAGAAGGCTTTGCCTTCACCGCGGATCTTTTCGGTTTCAGTTGATTTTTTACCCTTGGTAATGTAGTACAGACCAAGTACCATGTCCTGTGAAGGCAGGGTCATTGGCGCACCATTCTGCGGGTTCAAAATGTTATGTGAAGAAAGCATCAACAGCTGGGCTTCCAGAACGGCCGCGTTGCTCAAAGGCACGTGAACCGCCATCTGGTCACCGTCAAAGTCAGCGTTGAACGCCGAACACACCAACGGGTGCAGTTGGATCGCTTTACCTTCAATCAGTTTAGGCTGGAAAGCCTGGATTGACAAACGGTGGAGCGTTGGGGCGCGGTTTAACATAACCGGGTGACCCTTCAGGATATTTTCAAGGATATCCCAAACCACCGCTTCTTTTCTATCAACCAGCTTACGAGCCGATTTTACCGTTTTAACGATACCTCTTTCAATCAGTTTACGAATGATGAACGGTTTGAACAATTCAGCCGCCATATCTTTCGGTAAACCGCATTCGTGCAGTTTCAATTCAGGACCTACCACGATTACAGAACGACCGGAGTAGTCAACACGTTTACCTAACAGGTTCTGACGGAAACGTCCCTGTTTACCTTTCAGCACATCCGACAGTGATTTCAATGCGCGACCACCTTCGGCTTTTACTGCGTTTGATTTACGTGAGTTATCGAACAGAGAGTCAACCGCCTCCTGAAGCATACGTTTTTCGTTACGTAAGATCACCTCAGGTGCTTTGATCTCCAACAATCTTTTCAACCGGTTATTACGAATAATTACCCGGCGATACAGATCGTTCAGATCGGATGAAGCGAAACGACCACCATCCAGGGGAACTAACGGACGCAGTTCTGGCGGAATAACCGGAATATATTGCATTACCATCCACTCAGGGCGGTTGGTGATGCGGCTATTTGCTTCGCGGAATGATTCTACCACGCTCAAACGCTTCAAGGCATCGGCTTTACGTTGCTGTGAAGTTTCGGTAGCGGCGGCATTACGCAGGTCAAACGACAAGGTGTCCAGTTCAATTCTTTGCAGCAGATCGTGTACCGCTTCGGCACCCATCTTCGCAATGAATTTTTGTGGATCATCATCAGGCAGGTACTGGTTCTCCTTAGGCAGGTTCTCCAGTATTTCCAGGTATTCTTCTTCAGTTAACAGATCGCCTGACTTCAGGCTGCGATCTTCGCGGATACCCGGTTGAATTACTACAAAACGCTCGTAGTAAACGATGCTCTCCAGTTTTTTGGAGCTAACACCCAACAGGTAACCGATTTTATTAGGTAAGCTTTTGAAATACCAGATGTGTACTACAGGAACCACCAGTTTAATGTGGCCCATGCGCTCACGACGTACTTTCTTTTCAGTTACTTCAACCCCGCAACGGTCGCACACGATCCCTTTATAACGGATACGCTTGTACTTTCCGCACGCGCACTCATAATCTTTTACCGGTCCGAAAATACGTTCGCAGAATAAACCATCACGCTCGGGTTTGTACGTACGATAGTTAATGGTTTCAGGTTTCAACACCTCACCGTAGCTGCGTTCCAAAATGGAATCCGGTGAAGCCAGCCCGATAGTGATCTTAGAAAATGTGGCTCTGGGACGATTATCTTTTTTAATAGCCATATTTCGTATTTCTTGTTTCTAGTTTTTGATTCTTGTACCAGCGACAGTAACCCTTTTCAACTTCCGTTGCGTCGCACCCTTCAACGTTCAGTTCGCTACTCTACTATTCGAATTTCAGGTCAAGACCCAAACCTCTCAGTTCATGCACCAATACATTGAACGATTCAGGAATACCGGCTCTTGGAATATTATCACCCTTAACAATTGCCTCATAGGTTTTTGCACGGCCGATAATATCATCCGATTTAAGCGTAAGCAATTCCTGCAGGATGTTCGAAGCACCATATGCTTCAAGCGCCCACACCTCCATTTCACCAAAACGCTGACCACCGAACTGAGCTTTACCACCCAAAGGCTGTTGTGTGATAAGACTGTAGGGTCCGATTGAACGGGCGTGCATCTTATCATCAACCATGTGGTGCAGTTTAATCATATAAATAACACCCACGGTAGCTTTCTGGTGAAAGCGGTCACCGGTTTCACCATCATACAGGTGCGTATGGCCGTAGCTTGGTAAACCTGCATTATCGATGTTTTGAGCAATTTCGTCGGTAGTAGCACCATCGAAGATCGGTGTAGCGAACTTCACACCCAGTTTCAAACCGGCCCAGCCTAATACAGTTTCATAGATCTGGCCCAGGTTCATACGGGAAGGTACCCCCAACGGGTTCAACACAATGTCAACAGGAGTTCCGTCTTCCAGGAACGGCATGTCTTCAGCACGCACGATCTTGGCAACGATACCTTTGTTACCGTGGCGACCGGCCATTTTATCACCCACTTTCAGCTTACGCTTAACAGCCAGGTATACTTTAGCCAGTTTCAACACACCGGCAGGTAATTCATCCCCTATTGAAATGTTGAATTTCTCTCTCTTATATCTACCCAGTTCTTCGTTGTACTTGATGTTGTAGTTGTGCAACAGGGTATTGATGGCATCATCGATTGACGCGTCACCAGTCCAGCCCAGCGGGTTTACGTTTTGATAGTCGATAGAACCCAGGTTCTTTGGATTGAATTTGGCGCCTTTACCGATCTGCACTTCACCGAAGTTGTTGTTTACACCGGCAGAAGCTTTGTCTTTCAACAGCGTTTGCAGTTTATTCAACAATTCTTCTTTCAGGTCTTCTTCGTTTTTCTCGTGCACTTTTTCCAGCTTTTCCAGAGCAGCCTTCTCACGGATCTTCGCGTTCTTGTCTTTTTTGGCGCGTTGGAACAGCTTTTTACCGATCACAACACCTTCTACCCCGTTTGGCGCTTTCAAAGAAGCGTCTTTGGCATCACCGGCTTTATCACCGAAGATGGCGCGTAACAGTTTTTCTTCCGGTGTAGGATCGCTTTCTCCCTTTGGAGTGATCTTACCGATCAGGATATCGCCCTCTTTAATGGCGGCACCTAAACGAATGATACCATTTTCATCCAGGTCTTTGGTAGCTTCTTCCGATACGTTTGGAATATCTGGTGTCAGCTCTTCTTCACCCAGTTTGGTATCACGTACTTCCAGTTCATATTCAGAAATGTGAATAGAAGTGAACAGGTCTTCCTTGGCTACTCTTTCGCTGATTACGATGGCATCCTCGAAGTTGTATCCTTTCCATGGCATGAACGCCACTTTCAGGTTACGGCCTAAAGCCAGTTCTCCACCCTGTACCGCATAACCTTCAGTAAGGAAGTCGCCTTTTTTCATGCGTTGTCCTTTTCTAACCGCAGGTTTGTGGTTGATACAGGTTTCCTGGTTGGTTTTTATGAATTTGGTCAGTTTGTAAACTTTCAGGTCATCTTCAAAGCTCACCAAACGGTCAGCTTCGGTACGGTCGTAGCGAACATGAATTTCACTACCATCAACGTACTCTACCACACCTTCGCCTTCAGACAGGATCTGTACACGGGCATCGCGGGCAGCTTTACCTTCCAAACCTGTACCCACGATCGGGCTTTCAGGACGGATCAGCGGTACAGCCTGACGTTGCATGTTCGATCCCATCAGCGCACGGTTGGCGTCATCATGCTCAAGGAAGGGGATCAGCGAAGCACTCAAACCAACGATCTGGTTAGGCGCCACGTCCATGAATTCCACCTCATTCTGATCGAGGATCGGGAAGTCACCGGTTTGACGGGAAGTGATCTTTTCTTCTACGAAGTGACCTTTCTCATCGAGCGGCGAACTTGCCTGGGCGATCTTGGCATTATCTTCTTCCTCAGCACTCAGGAAGGTGAGCTTTTTCAGGTCAACCTTTCCGGCTTCTACTTTATGGTATGGCGTTTCAATGAAGCCCATTTCGTTGATCTTCGCGTGTACGCAAAGCGTAGAGATCAAACCGATGTTCGGACCTTCTGGTGTTTCAATGGTACACAAACGACCGTAGTGGCTGTAGTGTACGTCACGAACCTCGAAACCGGCTCTTTCACGGCTCAAACCACCGGGTCCGAGTGCGGAGATACGACGCTTGTGCGTGATCTCACTCAGCGGGTTGGTTTGATCGAGGAACTGCGACAACTGAGAGGTACCAAAGAAGGAGTTGATCACTGATGACAACGTTCTGGCGTTGATCAGGTCAACCGGGGTGAACACCTCATTATCACGTACGTTCATACGTTCGCGGATGGTACGGGCCATACGGGCCAAACCAACACCGAACTGAGCATATAACTGCTCACCTACGGTACGTACACGACGGTTGCTCAGGTGATCGATGTCATCGATTTCCGCTTTACCATTGGTTAAACGAACCAGGTATTTAATGATCTCGATGATATCTTCTTTTGTTAAGGTCTTCTGATCGAGCGGCTGATTCAACAACAGCTTGCGGTTGATCTTGTAGCGACCTACTTCCCCTAAATCGTAACGCTTGTCGCTGAAGAACAATTTATCAATGATACCGCGGGCTGTTTCATCATCCGGCGCATCGGCTCCGCGCAATTGGCGGTAGATGTGCTGAACGGCTTCCAGCTCACTGTTTGAAGTATCTTTATTGAGGGTGTTATAGATGATAGCGTAGTCACCACCTACATCTTCTTTTTGCACGAATACGCTCTTCGCGTCCATATCGGCGATCATATCTACTGCTTCTTCATCCAGCACGGTATCGCGCTCCAGCACTACCTCGTTTCTTTCAATAGACACAACCTCACCGGTATCTTCGTCTACGAAATCTTCAACCCATGTTCTTAATACACGGGCAGCCAGGCGTTTGCCCAGGTATTTCTGCAGTGATTTTCTATCGCTTTTCACTTCATCGGCCATGCCGAACAGTTCCAGGATGTCTTTATCAGTTTCGTAACCGATTGAACGCAACAACGTGGTAACCGGGAATTTCTTCTTACGGTCGATGTACGCATACATTACGTTGTTGATATCGGTAGCGAACTCCATCCACGCACCTTTGAAAGGAATTACGCGGGCAGAATAGATCTTGGTACCGTTGGGGTGAATGGACTGACCGAAGAATACACCAGGTGAACGGTGTAATTGAGAAACCACCACGCGCTCAGCTCCGTTTATCACGAAGGTACCGCGGGGGGTCATATAAGGAATGTTCCCCAGGAACACATCCTGAACGATGGTCTGGAAGTCAACGTGCTCTTCGTCATTACAACTGAGCCTCAGTTTTGCTTTCAGGGGAACAGCATATGTTAATCCACGCTCCATACACTCTTCAATGGTGTAGCGGGGCGGGTCTATGAAATAGTCCAAAAACTCCAACACGAATATGTTTCGTGTATCAGTAATGGGGAAGTTTTCCTTGAACACTTTAAACAACCCTTCAATGTTACGCTTATCGGGCGTAGTTTCTAACTGGAAAAACTCTTTGAAGGATTGAATTTGTACTTCTAGTAAGTCAGGAGCCTCAGAAAGGTTTTTAATTTTCCCGAAGTTGACCCTTGTTGACAGTTTTGTTGAAGACATATTGCTTAAAACCGGTTTTTAAATTGTTCGAACGACAAAACATCTATAGACAAAAAAAATTTTCCTTGAGAATTTTACTCCTTTTTCGTTCTGGTTGAACTGTAAAGGTTAAACTCCCAAAGAATTATAAAAGAGGCAGTTATGTTAAATTGGCCATGTAGCAACGTACCTCTGCTAATTAGCTTTTGTGAAAAATGGAGGGCAAAGGTAAGAAATATACCTGAACGGACAATAATTTATTCACATTATCCTGCCGCCACTCCTGTAATTTTTTTCTCGGTTGTAACACATTGAAAAATAAAGCGATAGTTGTGCTTCATGTTTTCAATTTACGTACTTCTTCCCATTTTACCAAAACGCACTGCCCTCTACCCTAAAAAACAAGCCGCAAAGCGGGGCGGCTTTGCGGCTTGTTATATGTTTCCTTACTATACTATTAAGGTTTATACACCGGGGTAGCCGTCGTTTTGAGGCCTCAGATTAGGATTGTTTTGCATTTCAATAGTTGGCAACGGAAACAACAAATGTTTGGCTGACAGCGTAGCGCCACTTTCAGGTAATTTATGGCCCACAAAGTCTTCAAAAGTGTTGCTGCTTTCCTTGTATGCTTTTTTCAGCCGCACCATATCAAACCAGGTTACTCCTTCATAACACAGCTCATGCCAGCGTTCTTTCCAAACAGCTTCTCTGAACGTAGCCTGGGTATAAGTTCCCAGGGTTCCCGTTATCAGGCCGGCCCGGTCGCGGATTTGTTTTAGGGCATCCACAGCAGCCTGGTTTACACCGGCATCAGTTTCATTCTGCGCCTCGGCATAGGTAAGCAATACCTGTGCATACCGGATGTTCATCCAGTTCAATCCGCTGTTGGCGGTTCCCTTAACACCTTCTATGCCGATTGCAAGGGAATCAAAATGCTTATATATATAAGGGGCTCCCAACTGTTTCAAAGTCTTATAACCCTCATCATAATAAGAGGTATAAAAGAAACCCTTCCGGTCTTCAGTTCTCTTGTCACCCGGTTCAAATGAATTAAAGAATTGCGTTGTAGGGGTAGTGGAACCTACTTCAGTGCCATAAGCTGAAATTTCTTTAAAGTTGGGTAACAATAAAGCCTGGTTTCCATTGTTGGCAACCCCTGCCAGGAATTGAATTTCAAAGATCTGCTCAGTCTTGTTTTCCTCTCTCTCATCGTGCAACCTGTTATAGTTGTCAAACAGTTTAAACTGGCCACTGGTAATTACCTCATTTGCTTTATCGGCCGCCAGTTTATAATATTCTTTTCCCTTATTCATCGGATACCCGGCCATGGTTAAATACACTTCAGCCAACAGCGATTTTACAGCGCCCAGCGAAGCACGCCCGCCGCCATCGGTCCAGGGCAGTCCTGAAGCTTCCGCATTCTTCAGATCGGTTACAATCTGCAGGTAAACCGAATCTTTTGTCGTACGGCCGGCATACGTCATAGGGTCCTGTACTTTTAAAATAGACGTTGTAAGCAAAGGCACATCCCCATACAGGCGTACCAGGTAAAAATAGGACCACGCCCGTAAAAACTGCGCTTCGCCCAATACCTTTTTCTTTGGCGCATCGTCCATTTTTATGGCAGGCACCCTGTCCAAAACCAGGTTGGTTTGGGCAATTACCTGGTACAGGCTGGTCCACCAGTTAAGCACGAACACATTGTCGCCGTTATAGCTAAGACCTAACAGATTGTTCAGGTCAGTATTTTGCCCCGTTTCGGTTTTGGCCGTACCGGTAGGCATTTCGAGCATGGAGAAATTATTGGCAAATATGCCGGCGCCACCGGCAAAGAACCGGGTTCTGTCGTACGCTGCGGCAATGGCAGCATCAGCGTGACCGGGCAGCGTATAGTAATTGTCAGGCGCCAGGTTCGTTGGATCATTATCCTGGTCAACCAGCCATTTTTTACAGCCAGTGGCTGTCATTACCAAGGCACCTATCAGTAGAATATATAGCGAATTTATCTTGCAGCGTTTCATATGAGCTTGTTTAATGTTAATTATTACAATCCAACATTTATACCCAGGCTATAGGTAGTTGGCTTGGGATAATCAAAGAAGGTTTGGCCCTGTGCAAAGGCGTTACTGTAAGTGGTTACCTCCGGATCGTTACCCGAGAACTTTGTTTTCAGGAAGAAGTTCTGCACAGAAGCGGTTACCCGCAGCTTGCTTAACTTCCAGCGCTCAAACAACCTGGCAGGTACATTATAGCCCAATAACAAATTCTTTCCGCGAAGAAAAGAACCATCTTCCACCCAGCGGCTATCCACATTGGTTACATAACCGGCCCGGGTATCACGAATGGTAGCGATCATGGTATTGTGGTCATTCTTACCAGCCTGATAATAATCCAGCACAGAACTGAAGCTGTTGGCAATACCTGTTCTGTCTTCACCGGAGTGGTGCGTTTGGTTCAGGATATCGTTTCCATACATGAAAGCAAGTTCAATAAGCAGATCGAAATTCTTATAGCTGAAATCATTGCTGAAAGAACCCCAGCCCTTGGGATTACCATTACCAATGATCACCCTGTCGAGATCATTTATTGCATAATCCCCGTTTATATCACGGTATTTTAAATCGCCCGGTAAAATGGTTTTACCAGCGCGATAGCTGGTATACTTCGCAGCCTCTGCCCTTTCAGATTCTGTCCATACACCCTCCCGTATCAGGCCCCAGAAGGAACCAACTGGTTTACCAACCTGGATGATACCGGTGTTTGATAAAAAGTTCGGATTGCCCGAGAAGATGGGTGCAGGCGTGGCCAGGGAAAGCACTTTATTTCTGTTAAAGGAAATATTAAAGGTCGTGTTCCAGGAGAAGTCCTGCGTTTTGATATTGACTGTTTTCAAACCAAACTCAAGCCCCTTATTCTCCATGCTGCCTACATTCCTGAAATAAGAAGCATAACCGGTTGATCTTGGTATGGGCGCATCCAGCAGCATGTCGGTTGTTTTGCGATAGTAAGCATCAAATTCCAGGTTGATCCTGTTCTCCAACAACCCCAATTCAACACCAACATCTGTTTGGGCCGTTTTTTCCCATTTCAGATCAGGGTTGCCCAACCTGCCTGTACCAACACCTGAGAATCGGGCGTTGTTAATAATGCCCGTATAAGATCCCAGTAAGGCGTCTGATGAATAGGGCGCAATTTCTGAGTTACCAGTTAAACCGGTGCTTACACGCAGTTTAAGATGGGAAATGGTTTTGTTGTTTTTAAGAAAATCTTCGTTGCTGGCATTCCAGGCTACACCTGCCGAAGGGAAAAATGCGTACTTATGGTTGTCACCGAATTTTGAACTTCCATCAATACGACCCGTTACCGTAACCATGTATTTTTGCTTGTAGCCATAATTCACGCGACCAAAGTAAGAATTGAAAGCAAAATTGCTTTTGCCTGAACTGGATGCATTCTGCACACTCCCCTGGCCCAGGTTATTATACTGGAAAAAGTCGGTCGAAAAATTCTCGGCGCTGGAGTTATTGGAAACATAATTTGTTCCCTGCCAGGAAAGCCCCACTAAGCCAGACACGGTATGATCTTCGTGAAAAGTTTTGTTGTAGTTCAGGAATGTTTCAGACGACCAGTATATTTCACGGTTATCAAAAATACTGGCGGT
This sequence comes from Niastella sp., assembly GCF_045805085.1. Taxonomy (NCBI): domain Bacteria; kingdom Pseudomonadati; phylum Bacteroidota; class Chitinophagia; order Chitinophagales; family Chitinophagaceae; genus Niastella; species Niastella sp. The sequence continues at coordinate 15,697 of NZ_JBJMLX010000065.1, read as the reverse complement.
ACCCTTTTGGTCCATGGAGATATTGGAAAGCCCCCGGCCACTGAACTGGTTTTCCTGTCTTTGTATAACACTCACTCCCACCTGGCTTTTGATATCGAAACCATTGCCGAGTATAAGGTTTATATAAGAATGCCCAAGCATGTTCTGCACATTCACAATATATTTTCTGTCGGTCATAATGTGAACCGGGTTGCTACCACCTTCGGCGCCTGGGTACAGGTAATTATCGCCCCAGGTTCCATCATCAAATTTGACGGGCAAAAAGGGGAATGATTCTGTGATCATGCGCACAGAGTTCAACCCGCCGGTACCCTGGTCTACCAGGTTTTCTTCCTGGTTATTATAGCTTATACTACCGCCCATTCTCAACCATTCTTTCGGTTTCAGGTCCAATACAAACCGCGCTGCATACCGTTTCAGATAAGAATTAAGCAGTAGGCCATTATCATCGCGATAGTTCAGGAACAATCCATATAAATTGTTGTCGCTTCCGCCAGTAACACCTATCTGATGGTTCTGTGAAAGCTTATGTTGTAAAGATTCTTTCAGCCAGTCGGTATTATACAAAGGCTTACCATTGGCATCAAACATGTTGGGCAGGCTCAACCTCTTTACCCTTGGATCTACAGCTTGAGAATAGGTTCCGGCCGCCCATCCGTCCGGGTCATATACTTTTATATTATCATAGGCCAGATCTTCGAGATCGAGGTACTGTTGGGCATTCAGCATGTGCACTCTTTTTGGACCAATGGTTGGTACACTGTAATTACCATCATAAGTAATTCTTGCCGGTCCGTTGGTGCCACGTTTAGTGGTAATAAGCACTACGCCGTTGGCGCCGCGGGCGCCGTAAATGGCAGTTCCCGACGCGTCCTTCAGTACTTCTACCGAAGCAATATCATTCGGGTTAATGTAATCAATAGAATTACTGTTCAGGGTCTGGTTGCCGATGGGTATATACACCCCATCCACAACATACAACGGGTTGTTTGATGAGTTGATGGAACTGAAGCCGCGGATGCGGATCATGGTTTGACCGCCGGGGCGACCTGAGTTGGTAGTTACCTGAACACCCGCAATACGACCTGATAATGCTTCGTTCACCGAAGCTGCCGGCCGCTCCTGCAGTTGGGAGGCTTTTACCGAACCAACCGAACCCGTAAGGTCTTTTTTCCTGGCGGTACCATAACCGATCACCACCACTTCGCTCATTGAGCCTTTACTTAACTGCAATTGAACATCGAGGGTTTCCTGCTCTCCTACCTTAATCTGAAAGCCTTCATAACCCGTGTGGGTAAACGTAAGCGTGGTGCCGGGCACAACACTGATACTGAAACTACCATTTATATCGGTAGTTGCTCCGGTGTTTTGACCTTTTACCTGTACCGATACACCGGGCAGTGGTGTACCGTCTTTTGCATCGGTCACTTTACCGCTGATTAGGCGGTTTTGTGAAAACGTTAAGGTTGAAATTAATAGTGCGAGGAAACTTAGCAGACATAGCCGCCCGATAAAATAAAACTGCTTTTTCATACGCATGCTTTGGTTATTAAATAATTACTATATCGTTGTAGCTAATTGAGCAAAAACGCTGAAGTTTTTAAGTGAAAGTGTAAATACGCAAGCACACATCAGGAATAGACCAACTCCTGTGTTATCATACCAAGGAACCAAAAAGGGGTATACTTAGGTAGGGAATGCATAATGCAATTGCCGTTACCTGAAAGAATGATGCACTAATTTAGGGGCAGATTATAAAAGGACAGCCTTAACTACTGGCTGCTTTTGTATCGTTCAAACAAAAACAATGATGGTAATGGAATTTCTGTAGGCGCATATGACAATTCGTTTTTGCAAATTAAAATTAGTGATTCTAAAACGTTTTTGCAAAATATTTATCAAGCCTACCGGTTAATTTTTTGCAGGCAGGAAACTGCATATCCAATAATAATATGCAATGCTTGGCATAAGCCAATTACGACCTACATCGTGCAGGAACTTGTGTGGAAGAATTTAAAGTAAACAGGCTGTTTTGGTAATTAAAGACGCAAAACTTTGCAGGCATCTTGCTGGCCTGTCACTGAACATTTATTTTACTTTCTGTACATATTCTGTAGTACCACGTATTACCAGGCCTGGAGAGATCTCGATCTTGGTTTCTCCGGAAGCGTTATTGCCCTTTCCCATCTGCTCCATCAGCAACTCCAGGGCAGTTTTGGCAATTTCTTCAGCCGGCTGCTGAATGCAGGTAATGCCGGGCGGATACAAACGGAATACATCATGGTCATCAAAACAGATCATGGCCAGGTCATCGGGCAGTTTTAAACCCAGGCGGTGAATGCCTTCCAGCCCCAGCAAACCCAGGTAGTTGGTAGCAAAGAACACGGCTTCCAGTTCAGGTGTGTTCTTGATAAAATCAGTCACCTGTTGTATGCCTTTCTCTTTTTCTTCTTCGTATTTCAGGGTCAGCACCAGGTTATCGGCTTCCAGCCCTTCATTATGCATGGTATCGTGGTAGGCTTTTAACCGCTCTTCCATTTGCACCAGGTTCAGGTCAACGGTCACAAATCCAATACGGCGATAGCCTTTTTCAATCAGGTGGGCCATGCCTTTCTTTACCCCTTCGTAGTTATTAACGAGCACGTGGGGCACATCTATTCCGGGAAAATAGCTGTCCATCAGTACAACAGGTTTATTGTCGGCGATCAGCTCGTTAATATCCTGTTCCATACCCGGGGTGGGTGTAATAATGTAGCCATCCACCTGGCGTTGCGCCAGCATACCTATCAGTTCCTTACCCTTCTGCAGCTTATTTTCGGTACTTGTGTACACTATCTTATAGCCAAAGCGGGCGGCTTCCTCTTCAATGATCCGCGAAAGCGAAGCAAAAAAGTTACCCGAAATGGATTCAACGATCAGTCCTAAAATTTGTGATTTTCCGGTTCTTAGGCTTACCGCCACCGGGTTGGGGTGGTATCCTTCCTTTTTAGCCACCTCCATGATCTTACTGGCAAGCGTTTCACTGATGCGCATTTGTTTAGCCTTGCCATTCAGGACAAACGATACAGTTGAAGGCGACACATCGGCTATGCGAGCTATATCTTTGAGGGAGACCCGTTTCATATTTGATTATATGTTATATAAAGGAGACTACTAAACTATGAAAATAAAACTTACGAAAATGGTTTTCCCCCATATAATAAAAAAACCCCGGTGTAAACACCGGGGCTCGTATAGCTAGTTGGAAGTTTAATTACTTAACTTCTACTTCAGCGCCAGCTTCTTTCAGCTTAGCAACCAGAGCGTCAGCATCAGCTTTGCTGATACCTTCTTTAACTGGTTTTGGAGCGCCATCAACTAAGTCTTTAGCTTCTTTCAGGCCAAGACCAGTTAATTCTTTAACTACTTTAACTACGTTCAGTTTGTTAGGGCCACCGTTTTTCAGGATAACGTCGAAAGCAGTTTTTTCTTCTGCAGCAGCAGCAGCGGGACCAGCAGGACCAGCGATAGCTACAGCAGCAGCTGCAGGCTCGATGCCATACTCTTCTTTCAGGATCTTTGCTAACTCGTTAACTTCTTTAACAGTCAGGCTTACTAACTGTTCTGCGAATGCTTTTAAATCTGCCATTGTTGTAAATTTTTCCCGCCTTCAATGCCTGTGCTCCGGCGGATGTTTAAAAAAATTTGTTTGAAATAACCCTCAGGCAAGGGTTAATATGTTGAGATTACGATCAGCAATTACTGAGCGCGATCTTCTAATGCTTTGATCAAACCAGCCAGTTTGTTGCCAGCGTTCAGGCCGCTGATAACATTCTTTGCAGGTGATTGCAACAGACCGATGATTTCCCCGATAAGGTCGTTTTTGCTTTTCAGGGTAGTCAGGGTTTGCAATTGATTGTCGCCTACGAACACATCGCCATCGATGAAAGCAGCTTTCAACTCAGGTTTCGTGAAAACATTTTTACCTTTTGTATTGGCAGCACGGAAATCGCTGATGATCAGCGCGGGCTCTTTTGCATTTTCACTGAACATGATGGCAGTAACGCCGTTCAGAGAATCGAACATGCCAGCATACCTTTTTTCGTCCAGGGCTTCCAGCGCCTTGCGAATGAGGGTATTTTTGGCCACTTTCATTTCAATTTTCTTGTTGAAGCATACACGGCGCAGATTAACTACCTGAGCAACCGTTAATGATTCAGTATTGGTAACATAGAAATTGTTGTATTGAGAAAACTTCTCCTTCAATACTTCAATTACTTCATTTTTTTCCTGTTTTGTCATAACGCTAAATTTTTATTGGTTCAACTCATAATCCCGGCTAACCGAAACTACTTCGTCGCGTTATTAAAGTTTAGTTCATTAAAGATTTTGTGTCAACTGCAATAGCCGGACTCATAGAGCTGGCCATGAACACGCTTTTCAGGTAAGTGCCTTTTGCAGAAGAAGGCTTTGCCTTTACGATTGCATCGATCAGCTGGTGGCTGTTCTCAGCAATTTTCTCAGGGCTGAAGCTTACACGGCCGATAGAAGCGTGAATGATACCAGCTTTATCAACCTTGAAGGCGATCTTACCACCTTTCATATCGTTTACAGCTGCAGCTACATCATTGGTAACAGTACCTGTTTTAGGGTTGGGCATCAGGTTACGTGGACCTAAGATCTTACCCAGTTTACCAATTTTAGGCATCACTGAAGGTGTAGCGATGATAACGTCTACGTCAGTCCAGCCACCTTCAATTTTTTGAACAAACTCATCCAGGCCAACAAAATCAGCGCCGGCTGCTTTTGCATCAGCTTCTTTATCGGGCGTACATAAAACCAGTACTTTTTTTGTTTTACCAGTACCATGAGGCAGGATAACGGTACCACGAATAGCCTGATCGGCTTTCTTGGGGTCAACACCCAAACGGATGTGAATGTCTACCGATGCATCAAACTTGGTTGTATTAACAGTTTTCACGATAGAGGAAGCCTCTTTCAGTGAATACACTTTATTTTTATCGACTTTCGCGTCGACTGCTTTTCTTTTTTTAGGAACTCTTGCCATTGTAATTCAGTTTTACGAGCCCCGTCTTACCGGGACAGTGAACAATTAATTTTCCCAGGGAGCTTTACCATCCACGGTAAGACCCATGCTGCGGGCTGTACCAGCCACCATGCGCATAGCACTTTCCAAGGTGAAACAATTCAGGTCGGGCATTTTGTCTTTTGCAATAGCCTCTACCTGGTTCCAGTTCACTTTACCAACCTTATTACGGTTAGGCTCTTTAGAACCGCTTTGCAGTTTAGCAGCTTCCAGCAACTGAACGGCTGCAGGAGGAGTTTTAATTACAAACTCAAACGATTTGTCGCTATAAACGGTAATTAATACGGGAAGTACTTTTCCCATTTTATCCTGCGTGCGGGCGTTGAATTGTTTGCAGAATTCCATGATATTGATACCCTTGGAACCCAGTGCAGGACCTACAGGAGGAGCCGGATTTGCCTGGCCGCCTTTTACCTGTAGCTTTACGAAGCCGGTAATTTCTTTTGCCATGTTTACTGATTTATTGGTTCAAACGATGGTTCGCTTTGCCGGAGGGCTAGGCTACTTGATCTCCCAAATTCCTCTGATCCCATTTTGTAGGGAACTTAAAAGAACTTTCTTTTGGGGACGCAAAGGTAAGATTATTTTTGAAAAAAGCAATTCTTTTTCAAAAGTGAAAAAGTACCCCAAATATACGATGGGGGCCGGTTCCAGTCAAAGTTCCTGGGTTCCTGGTTTCTGGTTTCTGGTTTCAAGATCCAGGCTTCAAGTTTCAGGTTCTGTGTTCTATGTTCCTGTTCGGTTCATAGGTTATTAAGTTCGTAGATTAGATTGGTAGGTTATTGGGTTATTGGGTTCGTGGGTTCATAGGTTCGTAGGTTATTCAGGTCGTTAGTTTGTTAGTTCGAAGTTAAAAGGGTTGAAAAGTTAGCAAGCTGAATAATGACGCGAGGCTGTATCTCCCCTCCACTGGAGTCTCCGGGAAGGCCAAAATTGCCGACGGTTCCCGGCTTAACCTAAACCGGTTCACGTTTGCCGACTTCCTTTGCCCTTGGTCTTTTGCTCCGGGCTTAGCAGGTACCTATTCACTACGGCCTACTGCCCACAGCCTTTCTTATACAACTATCATACAAACCCAACGTTACTTAGACATATGCTACCTTTGCACTTGCTGTTTATCGATCATTGAAGTATTAATGCCGGTTAAACGCTTTATTAATTTCAAGTAACAATAAAGCATACAATAACCAGTGGCCAACAACGCAGCAACGATAGCTTCCATACTGGTATTTACCGGCTTGTTTTAACGGCCAGCCTGCTTGTTCTGCTGGCATTATACCGGCCTGAAACCCGCCACCAATAAGGGTTTTATTGCAATGAAGGGTTTAGGAACAGGTTGTCTGCCTGCATGCTGCCGGTTCATCAGGAACACATCATAATAACTCGTAAATGATGGCCGGAATTTTGCAAGAACATGCATATAATACAGCCTGGTCACCCTGTATAAAGGGCGATCACTGTTAGCAAAAAGGGAGTAGTTTTTTATAATTTGAATTTTTATACGTAGCTTTTGCGTTTAATTAGTAATAACGCTTCTTCTTATAGAAATTAACCAACAACAAAAAACACATCAACACTATGGCCAAAGCAAAGAAAAAAGCAGCAAAAAAAGCCGCACCTAAGAAGGCAGCTAAGAAATCACCGGCCAAAAAAGCGGCTAAGAAAGCCGTGAAGAAGGCTGCAAAAAAAGCTGCCAAGAAAGCTGCTAAAAAAGCCGCTCCTAAGAAAGCTGCAAAGAAAGCAGTGAAAAAAGCAGCCAAGAAAGCCGCTCCTAAAAAAGCAGCAAAAAAGGCCGCTAAGAAAGCAGTGAAAAAAGCAGCGCCTAAAAAGGCCGCTAAGAAAGTTGCTTCAAAAGCTCCCGTTAAAAAGGCAGCTAAAAAAGCAGCACCTAAAAAGAAAAGAGCTGTATCAAAACCAGTTGCTGAATCCGTTCAGGATGAGCCCATCATTATTGCTCCTGTAATGGAAGGGAATGATGACGTTGATACTGATGACAATGATACCGAAGTTGACATTGATGAGGTGGAAATTGAAGTGGAAGGAAACGATGATGACAACGAAAACGTTGAAGAATCTGTTGAAGATGATATGGACGATGAAGATGATGAGGATGAGGAAGACGAGCAGGCATAAGATAATCCAGGTGATCTGCTTCAACCAAAAAGATTAACCTTTCCCGATGCGGAAAGGTTTTTTCTTGCCCAAACGTTTCCGGCCAACCGCTTTTTACCCGCCCTTTTTATTGGGAAATGGGCAAAAAAAAACATCCGCCCTGAGGCAGATGTTTTATAGTATTTTACGAGCGAGGTCTTAACTTAATTTTTCAACCTGCATGTAGTTCAGCTCTACCGGCGTTGAACGGCCGAAGATCTTCACCGTTACTTTCAACTTCTTCTTTTCGTCGTTCACTTCCTCAATGATACCATTAAAGTCGTTGAAAGGTCCTTCTATGATCTTGATGGTTTCACCAACAATAAATGGCTCACTCATGCTCACGCCGCCACTTTCTGCCATTTCATCCATTTTACCGAGCATTTTATTTACCTCGGCCTTACGCAGGGCAATAGGATTTTCCTTACCCAGAAAATGGATCACACTGGTAGTATTCTTAATAGCTTCGCGTAAATCGTCAGAAAGTTTATTTTCCAGCACTTCAATCATTACATAGCCTGGGTAATAGTTTCTTTCACGCATTACCTTTTTGCCATTCTGCACCTTATAAACCTTTTCCACAGGCAGAAACACTTGCTTCACCACCTCGCCCCATCCACCGCGGGAGATCTCTTTGTCAAGGTATTCTTTCACCTTGCGCTCTTTACCGCTCACCACCCGCAGCACATACCATTTAGTTTCTTGTTGTTGAGTAGCTTGTTCCATTATTAAAATAAAGAATAAATAAAATGAAGGGCCGTCTGGGCTGCCAGATCCATAACCCAAACCACTCCGGTGATTAACAAGGTAGCTACCAGCACAATAACTGTAGACTGCTGTAATTGCGTCCACGTCGGCCAGGTCACCTTTTCAACCAATTCCCGGTATGATTCCCTGAGGTAAGTTGATATCTTATTCATATTCAAAGAATTAAGAGAAATAACCAAGCACGGGCACTAGGATTCGAACCCAGATCGAAGGTTTTGGAGACCTCTATTCTACCGTTGAACTATGCCCGTAGAAAGCAAAGTACCTGGAACAAAAAAGGCCCAAGTACTTTGCAAATATACTAAACGCTTACCACTCATAGCCCTTTTTCCGGGCCGATGGGGCGATTATTTCAGGATTTCAGTAACCTGACCAGCACCTACTGTACGGCCACCTTCGCGGATCGCGAATTTCAGACCTTTTTCCATCGCAATAGGTTGGATCAGTTTTACATGCAGGTTGGTGTTATCACCAGGCATTACCATCTCAGTACCGGAAGGTAATTCTACTTCACCGGTAACGTCAGTAGTACGGAAGTAGAACTGAGGACGGTATTTGTTGAAGAATGGAGTGTGACGTCCACCTTCTTCTTTGCTCAGTACGTAAACTTCACCTCTGAACTCAGTGTGAGGAGTGATAGAACCTGGTTTTACGATTACCATACCGCGACGGATATCTTTCTTTTCAATACCGCGTAACAGCAGACCAGCGTTATCACCAGCTTCACCTTCATCCAACAATTTACGGAACATTTCAACACCTGTTACAGTAGAAGTCAATGGTTTTTCAACCAGACCTACGATTTCAACACCTTCACCTACTTTAACACGACCTCTCTCGATACGGCCGGTAGCAACAGTACCACGACCAGTGATTGAGAATACGTCTTCAACTGACATCAGGAATGGTTGGTCAACCGGACGAGGAGGCAGAGGAATGTAAGTATCTACTGCATCCATCAGTTCCAATACACCTTTAACCCATTTTTCTTCACCAGCCAGAGCGCCGGTTGCAGAACCTTTGATGATAGGAGTATTGTCGCCGTCGAAACCGTAGAAGCTTAACAGCTCGCGGATTTCCATTTCAACCAGCTCCAGTAACTCTGGATCATCAACCAGGTCAACTTTATTCATGAATACCACCATACGGGGAACGCCTACCTGACGTGCAAGCAGAATGTGTTCTTTTGTCTGGGGCATAGGACCATCTGTAGCAGCCACAACCAGAATAGCACCATCCATCTGTGCAGCACCAGTGATCATGTTCTTCACATAGTCAGCGTGACCAGGGCAATCCACGTGTGCATAGTGACGATTCGCAGTTTGATATTCCACGTGCGCGGTGTTGATTGTGATACCACGCTCTTTTTCTTCAGGAGCTGCGTCGATTTCGTCATATTTTTTTGCTGTCGCCAAACCTGACTTAGCCAGGATAGTAGTAATGGCGGCAGTTAAAGTGGTTTTACCGTGGTCAATGTGACCGATAGTACCAACGTTAACGTGAGGTTTATCCCTCTTGAAAGTCTCTTTTGACATCGTTATCTGTTTTTAGTTGTGGTGTTTATAATTTATTAAAACGCATCCTTTATACTCCTTGCGAAGAAAAAGGATTTTATGTAACCAGCACCGGAAAGCCTATGAAGCTTCCGTTGCGTCGCACACTTCATCTTTAGTTCTATACTCAGCCAATCTCCTCTTTCCGGTACCCTCCGGTCAGCAGCCGATATAGTGTAATTCAAAAATCTTATGAGCCGTTAGTGAGAATCGAACTCAGGCGACCTTCCCGACCACGGTCGGGATGCTCTACCCTGAGCTACAATTTTCATCAGCATTTCAAAAATCTTATGAGCCGTTAGTGAGAATCGAACTCACGACCTCTTCCCTACCAAGGAAGTGCTCTACCACTGAGCTACAACGGCTGATAGGTTTCTGAGGCTAAAAACCTAAAACCCAAAGAGCGGAAGACGAGGTTCGAACCCGCGACCTACAGCTTGGAAGGCTGTCGCTCTACCAACTGAGCTACTTCCGCATTTTAATGAGCCAATTAGCCAAAAGCTAATTTCCCATTGAAAAAGAACTTAACACGAATTTGCCCGCCTTTTCCGCCAGCTGGCGGATCGGCGGGCGATGTGGGCAGGAGAGGAGTCGAACCTCTGAAGTCGAAAGACAGCGGATTTACAGTCCGCCCCATTTGGCCACTCTGGAACCTGCCCGGATAAAATCAAATTTAAATACAACGTGAATTGTTGAGCCACTTGTCGGAGTCGAACCAACGACCTACTGATTACAAATCAGTTGCTCTACCAACTGAGCTAAAGTGGCGTATTCTATCAAAAAACTTTCAATTTCCTCCTCAAAACACCCGGCAAATTAATTGAAACTCAACCCGGTGCAGTGCTTCTCTCGCCTCATTTTCGTACCCTCTATTTTTTGAGGGATGGCAAAGGTAGGAGAATTTGTGTAACGGAAAAATTTTGATGAAGTTTTTTTTTCTAGTTTTCAACGATTTGCAAAATCTTTCAGGTAACACCGTTATGCAGTTGCAAAAGTGACGCTTTACCCGGAATTTTCAATGAAAAATTGAACCCTTTCTCGCAGGGACATAAAAAAACCTCCCCAAGGGGGAGGTTTTAGAAGGTGAACTAAGGTATAATTTCTGAAATAATAATTTGGGCGATCACAACTCAGGCAGCTTGTTTTTCCTTTTGTCTCTTCACCTGATTAACCAACGATTCCAAAGCATTTTCAAATGACTCTTCAAAAGACTTGGAACTTGATTTTACAAAAAACTGGTGGCGTGGGACCTGTACTCTTATTTCTGCGATTTTGTCTTTAATTGTATGTACCACATTATCCAACTTCAGGTATACGTCAACCTTGATAATGCGGTCGTGAAAGGTATTAATTTTTTGAAGTTTACGATTAACATATTCGATCAATTTTGCATCAGGAGTAAACCGCACAGACTGAATGTTTACGTTCATAACAATCGCATTTTAACAGTGAAACAATATTTATACAATAAATGAAAGATCTGATTTTTAAATACCACCATTATATTGAGTGAGAGTATAGAGTGAGGTGGTTAACATGAGGATTTTTATCTTCTACATAAGCTCAATATTTAAGCTCTATGAAGATAATACAACGAGTGTGTATTACCAAATAAAAATGCCCTGCATTTGTCAAAAAAAATGGGCTTTACTACACCAAAACCTTTATCGGTTTATTAGCATTTCTTTAGCATGGGGAAACAAACAATTACTATCATCCTGCAACATGATCTTCGTTAGTAAAATTGTCATTTACGCCTTGGGATGCGCCTTCTTATAAATGTCCTTTAACTTCTCAATGGTATTGTGGGTATATATCTGAGTAGCAGCTAAACTGGAGTGACCTAATAACTCTTTTACCGCATTCAGGTCGGCGCCATTATTGGTTAAATGTGTAGCAAATGTATGTCGTAATACGTGGGGGCTCTTTTTATCAATAGTCGTTACTACATTTAAATACTTCTTTACTGCATCATACACATATTTATCATACAGTTTCCGGCCTTTATCATTCACCAGTAAATACACCCGGTCGGGTTGCTCCAGGGTACGGGCTTTCTGAGCTGTATAATCATTGATCTCTTTGATCAATGCCGGGCTTACCGGTATCACCCGTTCCTTATTCCCCTTCCCTAATACCTTAATGCTGTTGGCGGCCGTATTCACCTGGCTTTCTTTCAGGTTCACCAGTTCCGAGCGCCGCATACCGGTATTATACAATATAGCCAGTATCAGCCTTTCGGTATGCCCGCTCCAGGTATCGGGAAACTCCACATGATTAAACAGGGTTTCTGTATCCTTCTGCTCCACATACACCGGCAAACGTTTGGGCGTTTTAGGCGATATAATGGTAGCCATGGGCGATTGCTCCAACCCACCGGTACGCAGGTGATATTTAAAGAATGATTTTAAAGAAGAGATCTTGCGGTTGATGGTTTTGGCGCTGTTCTTATTTTCTTTCAGCGAAGCCAGCCAGCTGCGTACAAATGAGGGCGCTATTTCCGCAAGCGCCGGCTCCGGCATACTGAACTGCTCGCGCAGGTAGGTAAAAAATTGCTGCAGGTCCTCCTGGTAAGCAATAATAGTGTGGGAAGAATACCTTTTTTCGAACCGCAGGTAGTTCAGAAAGTTATTGACTGTTACTTCGTTATGTTGAGCAGAGGCCATATTGAACCAAAAGATAGGTATAATATCATATACCACAAACAAGAAAAGCCACTTGTTCAGTGGCTATTCTAATATTTTAACAACGAAGTTGTTATTATCCTTCGATCTGTCCGCTGGCGATCTTCTGCTTGTACACAGCTTTCAACACCTGATTGCGACGTACTACCGACGGTTTAATGTAAGACTGACGTCCTCTTAACTGAATCAGAATCTTAGCTTTCTCAAATTTCTTTTTGTACTTTTTGAGCGCTTTGTCGATATTTTCGCAATCTTTTGAATCGATAATCAGCATAATATAATATACCTCCTTTAAGACTTTTTAGGACTGCAAATATAGCCGAATTTTCCAAAATTCACAAAATCCCCTAAAAAACCGACTTTTGCTCCCATGTTTACAGGAATAATTGAAACCATCGGCCGGGTAGAAGAAGTTATAGCTACAGGCACTAATAAAACCTTCTGGATCTCTTCTCCCCTCTCCCATGAACTGAAAGTTGACCAAAGTATTTCCCATAACGGCGTGTGCCTCACGGTAGAAGCCTTGCAAGACAGCCGCCACCGGGTAACCGCCATTGCCGAAACGCTTCAAAAAAGCAACATCGGGCACTGGCAAAAAGGCGACCTGGTAAACCTCGAACGCTGTATGATCATGAATGGCCGGCTCGATGGCCATATTGTTCAGGGGCATGTTGATACCACGGCCACCTGTATTGAAAGAAAAGAACTGGATGGCAGCTGGGAGTTCAGGTTCCGCTTTCCCGACCAATTCACCAACCTGGTTATTGAAAAAGGGTCCATCAGCCTGAACGGCATCAGCCTTACCATTTTCAATGTCTCAGCAAACGAGTTCTCTGTGGCCATCATTCCCTATACGTTTGAACACACCAATATCAAAAACTTACAACTATCAGCCGGCGTTAATATCGAATTTGATATGATGGGTAAATATGTAAACAGGATATTATCGCTTAATAAATAGAATACCCGTCAGCATATGCCAAAAGTCAGCATCATAATCCCATGCTTTAATGAAGAACGCAGATTGAAAAAGGAACCCTTTTTACAGTTCTTACATTCAGGGGCCGATGTGGTTTTACTCTTTGTCAATGATGGCAGTACCGACAACACCCTTCTTTTACTGGAAGAAATCAAAAAAATAAGCCCGGCAAACACCGTAATCCTGTCATATGCCGAAAATAAAGGCAAGGCCCATGCAGTGTTTAAAGGCATGGAGCATGCGCTTTATCACAACGATTCCGCCTACATAGGTTATTTGGATGCAGACCTGTCGACCAGTCTGGATGATTTTTTACAACTTGCGGTTATAGCTGAACAGAAGCAGGCAGATTACGTTTTCGGTTCCAGAATTAAAATGCTCAATCACATCATCACCAGGTCGGGCCTGCGGCACTTTTGTGGAAGAGTGCTTACCACCATTATCGATACACGTTATCAGTTGGCCATTTATGATACCCAGTGCGGCGCTAAATTATTTACTCCTGCCATAATAAAAATCATAACCCCAACGCCGTTTAAAACCAGGTGGCTTTTTGATGTTGAAATATTTCTCCGCATCCGCGAAACACGCAAGCCGTTAAAAGGACTTGAAATTCCTTTACCCCAATGGACCGATCCGGGAAACTCAAAAATTTCCCTTTTGTCTATTCCCAGTGTATGTGGCGAATTACTGCAATTAATAAAACATTATAAAAGACCTAAATGAACGAACTGAAATCTTTTCAGCCTGCTTATTCGCGCAAAAAAGACCTGTTCACATTGCTGATCCTGCTTATTATATGTTTGATAACCTACTGGCCACTCACCTTTCATGTGTTTAGCCTGAAGAATGATGCCATCATTTATTTTCTTCCTGTCAGATACCAGGTGAGCCAAAGCTTTTTCAATGGTTATTTTCCATTTTGGTCCCCCTATTTCAACCTCGGGTATCCCCTGAATGGGGATATGCAAGCGGGTGTATGGAACCCTATAGTGCAATTGTTCTCTCTTTTTGGCCCCTATACACTGTATACATTACAAATTGAAACTCTGCTCTATATTTACCTGGGTGGCGTTGGTATGTATTACCTGTTACGTCATTTCTCCATTCACCCATTGGTGAACCTGTTATGCGCCACGGCCTATATGTTATGTGGGTTTAACAGTGATGCCGGTCAGTATTTGCTGTGGATAAGCGGCTCGGCTTTTTTACCGGTTGTTTTCCTTTTTTATTACAGGTTACTTCAGTCCCCCACCCTATATACTTCGTTGTTGTTCTCTTTTTTCTTCTGGTTATTATTTTCAACTGCTAATCCCGGAGAATTTATCATTACTACGTATATGCTGGCAGCAATGCTGCTGGCTAAAACAGTTGGGGTGCCAAAAGATACCAGGGTGCGGTTTATAAGAAAGATGGCTGGTTTGCATGTCGTTGCCGTCCTACTTTTTGTTTGTCTTGCCCTACCGGCCATCCTGTCTTATATACCTTATCTTCCACGCACCGAGAGAGGATCAGGAGCCACCTATGAAGAGGCCATGAGCAATCCCCTGCATCCGGCACTTACTGTCGCATATGTTGCACCGTTGAGTGTTTTTGATAAAACTGTATTTAAGATAACCGATCCCATTGAAAGAAACTCCTGGTTTGGGTTATTCACATTTGTTTTCTTTCTTTCAGGAATGCTGTTTAAAACTTCCAAAAGAAGTATCAGACTTTTGAAGTATGCCTTTATCATCACCTTTATACTAAGTTTGGGAGAATGGGGTTTATTAAGAGCGGTGGCATATTACACCCTGCCATTGATGAATACCTTCAGGCATCCTGCCATGTTTAAATTGTACAGTATTTTTTTTGGCATTCTGCTGGCAGCCTTTTATCTACAGCAACAGGTTCAGCAAACAACAGCTTCCCAAAAGCACAGAACAATATTCCATGTTCTTGTTTTTATTATTGCAGGGCTTGCGGTGTTGGGATTTATAAACAGCGGAAACATTTATCAGGCTATTCACCTCGCTATAAAAAATTCCACCAACGAAAGCAGGGTTGCCATCCTGTTAAACACATTTAAAAACGCCCTGTCGTTCTATAACCTGTTGGTACTAAGTATAATCATCCAGCTGCCATTCCTATTCCTTTTTTACCGGTTCGCCATTCAAAAATTCGAGCTCAAAAAAATTGTTTACACAGGAATAGTAAACTGTATGATATATGCAGGCATTTTTACCTTTTTTACTATTGTAAAAAAAGACAGTGCCAAAAGCATACAGGCAGTTATAAACGCACATACCTATAAGGATTATCCTATCCCTTCTTTGACCGCCTCCCTTCAGCAAAACAGTGAAGATGGAATGAAATATTACAAGGAGATCGGCACCCTGAACATGTATAACAAAAAGATCGGCCGGGTAGGCCAGCGAATTTCTCCCCCCAATTTGTTGATCCAAAACGACTTTTGGGATAATACCGCGTTGCGCAG
>NZ_JBJMLX010000064.1:0-6973 GCF_045805085.1 Niastella sp. | reverse complement strand
TTACATAACCCGCGCTGTCGAGGCTTACTACCCAGTTGGCGGCACTGGTGGCATTATAGGTAAGTATAACCGAAGAAGCCGGGCCATTCCAGCTTTCGAAGGTAATGCGACTGGTATCGGATGCGCCGCCCACTTTATGCATGCGTATTTGTTCATTGTAAGTTCCGGGCGCCACATCGAAGGTCACCCAACCCCCAATGCCACAATCAAGGGCAGCCACCGCCTGCGTGAACGACCAGAAGTTGTTGGGCGTACCGGCAGGCGCTGAAGGATTGATGGTATATACGCCCGATAACAGCGGCGGATTCATGATCACCTGGGCAATAGTGCTATAAGCCGTATCGCCACCACATATCACTATGCAACGGAAATAATTGTTGCCGGTAAGTTCGGTTTGATAGTCCTTCTTATAACGAAATCCGCTGATGCTGGTCCATGGGCCGGTAGCCGATGGTGCGCTTTGCCATTGATAGGTTTGCGTACCGCCGCTGGAGTTACCGGTAAGAGTAAGGCTGATGGTTGTTCCCAGGCAAACACCCGTATTGGGATTGGCCACGGCAGTGCCCGCTACCGGGGGCGCTATGCAGGGCGGAATGGTAAATTCATAACAGCCGATGTCGGGCGTGGTGGCGCTGCGTGGCGCATTGTTGATATCGGTACTAACACCAACGGGTTCGCCCAGGTTATCTACCGACGCCACCATGGGTGTAAAGTTGTCGGTCACCAGTGGATCGGTATATACCGGGTCTTCCGATACCGAATGTGCATCCTGTGCCGATGCCGTTTGCCAGTTGGACAGTGTATTGTAAGCAGTGCCCTTATAATAGCCAATATGATAGTTGGAACCCGGGCCGGTTACATAATAGTCATTGTGGTCGGCAGTGACACTGCTATTGCCATCTACATATTCCGCATATTTATCGCCATTGCCGCCACGGCTAACGGTGACCAGGTTGTTCCTGAACACGACACCCACGGTTGGACCGGTTTGGAAGAAGGCTGCGGTAATGTAAGGACTGCCCCCGGTGTCGAGCGAAATCGTATTGTGATAACATAAAATATTGTCGCTACTAATGTTCTCCACGGCATAGATGGCGCCCTGTCCGTACATTTTATAAATAAGGTTATTGTTTGCCTGGTTTTCCATCCCCACAGCGGCACTGGCATGGTTGAAAGCAATGGCATAGGTGGTACCAGTGCTCGTAGAAGTTTCGGGAAAGGAATGGTGGATCCTATTCCCGGATATATACACGCTGTTGCTGGGGTTGTTGAGGTATATGCCATAGAAGTTACTGGAGCCGGTGCGGTTGGGCCGGCTGATGTCGTTGCCCTCAATGAATGTGCCGCTCGTGAGCATGATGTACATGCCGTAGGAAAAGAAATTCTTAATGACATTATTAGTGAATTTGTTGCCCGAAACGAAACTGCCTGTTCCACCAACCAGCACCACCCCTGAAAATCCGCCGGTGACGGTGTTGCGGTTAAAGAGGTTGCCATCGCATAACGTATTGCCAGGGGTGATGGAACCATCGTCGAAAGCATTGATCACAATACCATTATAATACGAAGATGCACTGGCATCGTTTGCTTTTATGATACAACGGCTGATGGTATTGCTGTCGGCATTGCTGAGCAGTTGCACGCCAAAGCCGTAAGGGCCGCTTCCGGTGGCATCGATCACCAGGCTGTCGAAGGTCACGAAATCGGCGCCGCGCAGTTTGATCACGGCTCTTTCGGTATTGTTGTTCGAACTGAATTGAATGGTATTGCCGTTGCCGTTGAAGCTGATGGTATTTAAAGCCGATGCCCCCGGTACAGGAGCCATAATGAGCTGTTCATTGTAAGGGCCTGTATTGGGCGCTACATTGAATACCACGGCCGAATCGATACCATTTTTAATAAAGTTATAGGCATCGTTGAACGAAGCAAAGGTGCGCGGGGTACCAGCAGGCGCCGTTCTGTCGATGGTGTATTCGGTTGTACCAACACTTGTGTTTGTTTGAGTACGCCCATATACGGCCGATAACAACAGGATGGCCAGGAACCAAATGTATTTTCCTGGCAGCAAAACGGAGTAAATTTTTTTCATGAACCAGCGTTTATTCGTGAATGATTTATAGACAATCAACGATTTAGGTTGGTTTGCTTAAAATTTTGTCAGGTGCGCCACCGGGGGCACACTGAATCATTTTAAGGATCAATAAACTACTGGTGATTTACTTTGCCATACCAAGGGCGTTGGTGCGATATATTATACGAGGGGCTGTGGTGTTACTGCAACTCTTGCTTTGGCAAGCCGGTACCGAAAGAGTCATCGTAAAGATTTGTTGAATATACACATAAAACGATTATGGAATACTGACAGTTCTGAAATCTTTCTAAATTTTATAATGCTTTAAAAGTGGGGGCACTATCAGAGCTCGTAAAGGACTTGCACCTTTAAGTTTATGATTATGCCGGGCGCACAACAAAAAGAGGCTGCTCTTGGTAGAACAGCCCTTTTCAATTTGCCAGGGTTAAACCTTTGTGCCTTTAAAATAAACTTTACCGATGGTTGAAATGCCACACTTTTGGTGTCTTTATTCCTCTATTGTTAACAGCAGATTTTGTGCCGTGAGGCTTCTTCACTGCTGCGGCTTTAATGCTTCTTGTTGCCGGATGCTTTCTTTGTGAATATCTTCATAAAGAGCTTTAATAAATTCCTCTGAAAGCCCCTTTTCTTTACCATAGGTTATTGCTTGCTGAAGTACCTCATTGAATCGATTGGATTGTACAACTCCCATATTATGTGTCAGCTTATATGCTCCAATAGTTCTTGCAGCTTCCATTCTCTCGCCCAGAAGACGAACAATTTCTTTATCAAGCTGGTCAATTTTATCTCTAAATATTGTAAGTGAGTCACGTTTCGCAGCTGTTTGTGTTTGTGCATTTGTGGTTATCAGCCCCATTGCTAACATACATGTGAAAATTATTCTTTTAATCATAAGTAAAATAATTATTATAAAAGTATAAGCTCCTGTTCAAAGGTAAGTTTCGATGAGAGAAATTCCGACAATATTAACAGGCATAAACCCGCGAACATTATTAAGATTTTCAATACGATGCGATCGTAAGTCCGGCCAATTCATTTGGTTTTATGGATGGAGGTGTTGATTATGTCATTTCGGAACGGTTAGGGTGGGGGCTGGAAAAAGAATTGCAAAAAAGAATAAAGGCATTGCCCGAAGGGGAGTTATTAGTAGGCAGGGCATTGATTTTAGAAACTGGTGATCCGCATATTCCATTTTTAATTTCTGCGCGGGAATGGGACCCCGTTCGAACACTTGCCGGAACTTGTTGATTTTACTATCGTGCTTCAGGAAAATGAATCTTCAATAAGTTAATGACTTGATACATTTTGAGTCTGGCTATTGTCTTTCAGTATTCGCAGTAATTACAGCTATGCCAGCTATTCATCCTTTTTCTTCCTTATGTTATACACGCTGTTCTTATCATTCTTTGCCATGTCGCGGCTATAAAAGCTGTCATCTTGCAGGATTGGTGGTTTATGTAATGCATTGTTGCCAAGCTTTTGGAGAAAGCTCTTGAAAATGAAAAACATTCTTACATTACCGTAATTCCGGAATCTTTAAAATATTGCTCTGCAAGTTCTTTACCTTCTTCATCGGTGATAATGGTATCAACCGATTCAAGCGGACAGATAAAAAAAGCTTCTGCCGTGTTTATTCTTTCGGCAGGTGTTAATGCAATTACTCGTTTCGACACATCCACAATTGCTTTTTTTACTTCGCTTTCTTCGTAATTGATTGTGGTAACTCCAATCGTAGGGTCAATACTGCATATCCCCATGAAATAAATGTCTGCGCGCACTTTGTTAAAGAAACGGATGGCATCCTGCCCGATGGCTGTGTAAGCTTCTTTGAGCAATCTACCCCCAGTAAACAATACTTCAATGTTCGGGTGTTCT
Source organism: Niastella sp. (assembly GCF_045805085.1). Lineage (NCBI taxonomy): Bacteria > Pseudomonadati > Bacteroidota > Chitinophagia > Chitinophagales > Chitinophagaceae > Niastella > Niastella sp. Next base: position 3,006 of record NZ_JBJMLX010000064.1, on the reverse strand, counting down.
TCAAGTACGTTCACTATGGGAAAACTGTTTGTTACAACAGTAATCAGAAGATCGTGTGGCAGAATGGAGGCGATCGCCAGAGCGGTAGTGCCACCATCGAACACAACCACCTGTCCGTTATCCAATAACCCAACGGCTTTTTCTGCAATGACTTTTTTCTCGTCTGTTTTATAATGCAACCGGTCACTGAAATGATGTGGGGTAGGAGAATGGGGAATGGCGCCACCACGAACAGCTTTCAACTGGCCATGTTCAGTAAGTTCTTTCAAATCTCTTCTCACGGTATACTCCGAAACATTTAGCAGCTTGCTTAATGTCTTTAAGGTTACTTTCTGGTCTTCCGAAAGCTTCTTTAATATAAATTGAAATCGCTCTTCTTTCAACATATTGTGCAATATTATGCAATATAATCTTCTTGTATGCTATTTCTTAAGATTTTTAATGAATAAATTGCCATAATGTGCAATTTTAATTAAATAATTTACTATTTTAGTTGCAAAATATAGCAAATGATTGCAAGTGTTGACAAAGTAAAAAGGACCAATCCGCAATTGCGTAAATGGTTCTTACGCAAACATAGGAGCGATTTAATTTCACCCAAACACGAAACGCCAAAAGAAGCATCCAGGCGCGCAAACAGGTTTGCGGTAAGTGCAATGTTCTTTATGCATGGATTGTGTTTTGCCAGCTGGGCCGCTCGTATTCCAACCATAAAGGAAAGTATCAAACTTTCAGATGCCGCCCTTGGCAGTGTTTTGTTTGCCCTGCCCCTGGGCTTTTTCATTGCACTACCATTTGCGGGCTGGCTTATTGCGAAGGCCGGAAGTAAAAAGGCTGTTGTTTCTTCCGCAGTTTTTTATAGTTTGTCACTGGTTTTAATTGGAAGCTCATCCAATGTTCTGTATCTGGTTCTGTCCTTATTTTCTTTTGGCTTCTTCGCCAACATCCTGAACATTTCTATCAATACACAGGCGGTTGCAGTGGAAGGTTTATATAAGAAAAGACTAATGGCTACTTTTCACGGGTTATGGAGTTTAGCAGGCTTTGCGGGAGCGGGTATTGGCACCTGGCTGATAGGACACAACGTACTACCCCTTAATCATTTTATTTTTATATGCGCCACTTTTCTTGTCGTAAATGTTGTTTGTGCTTTTTACATCGTGAAGAACGACGAGGTCGCCGCGGAAAAGCGCCCTGTTTTCGCAATGCCCGATAAGTCGCTGATAAAACTTGGGTTTATTGCTTTTTGTTCAATGATGGCGGAGGGCGCAATGTTCGACTGGAGCGGGGTTTATTTTTCTAAAGTGGTACACGTAGACAAGCAACTGACCGGCATTGGCTATACAACCTTTATGATAGCAATGGCAGGCATGCGATTCTTTGCTGATAACCTTTCAGGTCGTATAGGCTTAAAGCGAATATTGCAGGCAAGCGGGTTACTAACAACAAGCGGACTGCTGCTATCTGTAATATTTCCCGAAATGATGCCGGCATTGTTAGGATTCTTTTTAATCGGCATTGGCGTTTCTTCGGTTGTACCAATGGTCTATAGTGCAGCAGGAAAATCGAAAACGCTCTCTCCGGGAACAGCTTTAACCGCAGTTTCTTCGGTGGGCTTTATGGGATTTCTGATAGGCCCACCCGTTATCGGCTTTATTGCAGAAGCAACTAGCCTGCGAATTTCCTTTCTTACGATCACAATCATGGCAGTCTTCGTTGTGGTTCTTGCATCTTTCACGGGCGATGAAAGGAATCAGCCGCAAAAGAAAATTTAGTTCATTTTAACCGTTTGCAAACGGTTAATAAAAAAACGGATTGTACTGATAACAATACCAACTGTTGATCGGCTTCTTATTGATTTATATTTAATACAGAAAATATGAACAAATTAATTCTTGAAACACAAATAAGTATTGACGGATATATAGCCAATGAAAATGGTGGAACGGATTGGATGATTTGGAATTGGGGGCCCAATTGGAATTGGGATAAAGATTTGCAAACCTATCATACGAACCTAAACAAATCCGTCAGCAATATTCTGATAAGCAGCCAAATGGCGCAGGAAGGATTTAATGCTCATTGGCAACAGGTTGCACAAGACACAACAGACACACGGTTCGACTTTGCCAGCCATATAGTTAATACAAATAAATTGGTAGCCAGCAGGACATTGACAAAGGATATTCAAATTCCGGGCGGTTGGCATAACTTGTCTATTCTCGACGGAAATTTGGAAGCAGAGATTGAAAAATTGAAAAATTCAAACAGCGGCGACATTATTGTATATGGCGGTGCAACACTTGTTTCATCTTTGATAAATGCTGACCTAATTGATGAATATCATTTAATCATAAATCCCGTAGCATTGGGTAAAGGATTGGCAATTTTCAAAAAGCAGGCAAACCTGAAAATGGTAAACGCAACATCATTTACGTGTGGAATTGTCGTTAGCCATTATAGAAAATAAAAAGAAATGATAGAAAACAACGAACCGCCAACATCGTATTGGCAATAGGCGGGCTGATTCTGAAAAAATAATACTGCCGCAAACAAAAGTATTTGCAATAGCAGGGCTTGACGGAACAACAATCGGCTGCAAATGAAAAAAAGGTGAAGGCAGCCACTGTAGCGAATTTCAGCGTTTTTTATTTTAAATATTTGCAGCAGATTTTTACAGGTCCGATTCTCTTTTTGTATCCAATAAAAAAGCCTCGTAATCTTTCAATTACAAGGCTTTACATTTTCTGGTACCGCGTACGGGATTCGAACCCGTATCACCACCGTGAAAGGGTGGTGTCCTAGCCCTTAGACGAACGCGGCTCGTTGTGAATGTAAAGATAGGGGATCAATTTTCTCCCATCATCTTTTTCTCTGCCGGGGGAACAAAAAAGCCTCCCGACTTGTCGGGAAGCTTTTCCAATTTTGCCAAGGTTGAACCTTTGTACCGCGTACGGGATTCGAACCCGTATCACCACCGTGAAAGGGTGGTGTCCTAGCCCTTAG
>NZ_JBJMLX010000063.1:0-27954 GCF_045805085.1 Niastella sp. | reverse complement strand
ATTTTTGGTACGTTGATCATTGGTACTATCATCGGCCGGCTGTTCAGGATCAATAAAAAAACAGCCTATCTAATTGCCGCCGGAACAGCCATCTGTGGCGGCAGCGCCATTGCCGCCATTTCACCGGTGATAAAAGCAGAAGAAAAACAAATCAGCGTATCGCTGGGCACCATCTTTATTTTAAACGCCAGTGCCCTGGTTTTGTTTCCGCTGGTGGGGCATTATGTACAGCTCAACCAAACCCGGTTTGGACTTTGGTGCGCCCTGGCCATCCACGATACCAGCTCAGTAATAGGCGCAGCCAGTAAATATGGAAATGAAGCATTGGAGATTGCCGCCACTGTAAAACTGGTGCGGGCATTATGGATCATCCCCGTGGCGTTTTTCAGCACCCTGATCTTTAGAAATAAAGGCGCCCGGATCAAAGTCCCCTGGTTTATCGGGTTGTTTGTAGTAGCCATCTGCTTAAATACGTACGTTCCAGCCATCCAGTACGTCAGTCATACGATTGTCGGCATTTCAAAAGGGGCGCTTACGGTTACACTTTTTCTCATTGGTTGCGGGCTATCAGGCAAAACGGTAATGTCGGTTGGTTGGAAACCCGTTTTACAGGGACTCATTCTGTGGCTGATCGTTTCTGTGAGCACCTTGGTGGCGATAATATATTTGTAATTGCTTTCTTCAATTAGGCTTTTGTGTTACTTTGGAGGTAAGAAATCCTAAACCCATGTTATACTTCAAGACTATCAAAATTGAGAACACCGACCCGGAAATAGTTGAAAAAGCGGTCCGCGCATTCTCATTAAAACGACTCACTTCGCTTGACCTTATTACCTCATCGGTGAGCTATGCAAGTGAGGATAAGTATTTTTTAGGAGTGGAAAAAAGCAATGATTTATTTATTACCCGGGTAAGAACGCCTATTGAGCGTATTTTCCCGAAACTGATCGTTCGCTTTAAAAAAGAAAACGAGTTTACTTCTTACCAAATAAGATATAGCCTGCCGGCCATCGCATTTTGGCTCTTAAACGTAGTTGGATTATTTGCGGACCTGTTTTACCTGCTCACGACTGATGATTTTACTTTTGAGGGTTTGTTCTTAATAACTTTGATAATAGTGTTCTTCCTGTTGTTCACCTTACTTGAGCTCACATTTACCAGGAACCGCATTAATAAAGCCATAGAAAAGACGGGCGTGACTGAGTTTTAAAGTGTGTAAAAAAGAAAAATACCTGTTCAGGCATTACTTCCGAACAGGTATTTCTATACAAAGCATAAACGTTCTACTTCATTTTCACCTTGCCCATCGCATATTGCAAACCGCCCCATACATGTTGCAGGTACAGAGGATCGGCATACGATTCATCGGTATGGCCTAATTCGGTGTAAAAGGCACGGCCACCTTCAAAGTTGTGGTACCAGGCCATTGGATGGTTAGGACCGTTGGTGCCGCCCTGATAGGAACTTTCATCGATGGAGATGAGCACATGCAGATCGGGCTGAATGTCTTTAAAATTATACCATTCATCGGTGCGTTTCCAGGGACGGGGTAAATGTTTTGTGGCAATGTTGGTACTGTCGTTAATGATCAGCACGGCCTCCTGGATCTTGGGATGCTTTACAAAATAAGCCCCTACCAGTTTGCCATACCAGGGCCAGCCGTATTCGGTATCGGTGGCTGCATGCACACCCAGAAACCCACCGCCGGCCTGGATGTATTGCTGAAAAGCCATTTGTTGCTCCTCATTCAATACATCGCCTGTGGTGCTTAGGAAAACAATGGCTGCATACTTCTTCAGGTTGGCCAACACAAACTTTGTTGAATCGGTTGTGGTATCTACCTCGAAATGATACTTTACGCCTAACTCCTGAAAGGCTTTTATGCCTGCATCGATGGATTTGTGATGGTAACCGGCTGTTTTTGAAAATACCAGGATCTTGTCTTTTGCCAGGGAAACAATTGTGAAGGATAATAAAAAGAGCGCGGTCAATACAAATTTCATGTAGGCAGGTGCTATCGTTTTCTTCATGTTGTATAATTAATTTTTATATACTTGTCCGATCCTGAAAGTTACATAGAAGTCGGAATAGCATGAAGAAAGGTTGCATGAAAAGTTGACCAGTTAACTTGTTAACAAATTAACTGGTCAACCTGTATTATCTATTCGTTTGCGAACTGTACGTGCTTTCAAATATTTTATCCGCATTACCTGCCTCAAACCCTTCCCGGCGATGGATCCGCTGTACCTGGTCTTTGGGCAAATGCGCAAATTGCGGCAAAATGCGTCGCTCCGCAAATTCTATATACGACCCTGAAATGGCATGTATTTCGCCCCCGGCAAACTCCGCATCGATCATTTCGGCTACCGTGGAGCTTTGTAATAACCCGCCATCCGGACTGGTCTTTATTTTGCCGCCGGCATTGTTCAGTGTAAATCCATTGCGCTCCAGGAATTCGTTGAATTGGGCAATGGTATTATACCCATCCTTCAGATTATGTATGCTAATGGTAAAATGGTTGAGGTAATACCGGTTGTAAATAACCCAGGCTGCATATTCGCTTTGTGCTGCCAGGGTTTGATAATCTGCCCAGGTTGGCAAGCGCCACAAGCCGCTGTGCAGGAACTGATCTACAGCACTGGCATCATCGAGGTTTAAGGAGGAAACAGGATCAGCAGTTACTTCGTTCGTATAACTGGTGACGATCTGTTGTACTTCGGGCGACAGGTCCTTCACGCGCAGCTCGCTGATGAAAATACGCGGGTATTGCGGTGAGGGCGGCGCATACCAAAAGGCATCGAGCTTCTTTTCAGGAAAGTGATAGTAATCTCTTTTCTGGTAGCCATAGTGCAAAAAGATCTTTTCCAACGATTGTATACCCAGTTGCGGCACCCCCATGGTGCGAAATGCAATGTGGTCATTTTCAATATCTGCCGGTTGCCTGATGATATTTTCCTTTATCATGGCATTGATAATGGCCGATACATCGGGCACGCGCTCTTTGTAGCGGTTCATTAAGCCGGATAATACTTTATCTAGTGTTGTTGACATTTGCTTTAGTTTATTGTTAGGCAGGCCTCCCTCTAGCCCCCTCCAATGGAGGGGGAATGCTATTTCAGTTGCTTAATGATTCTTAGCATACAAACTTCCATTCTTAGTTTTCTGAAACTTCTCAAACGGGATCTCTTCCTGCCTGATAAATCCCTTTTGCGGTAATTCTTTACTGGCTACCATTTCTACCACGGCGGCTACAGAAGCGGCAGTAGTCCAGGAGATGGCGCGCCATTCTTTACCATTGATCGTAATAGGATGATAAGCCTGATAGAATTCTTCCCGGGCCAGCTCCTGCCCTTTCCAGCCTTCCACTACGGCATACACATACACCACATCTTCGCGTACCGGGGGTTTCGCTTCCGTTAGTATTTGTTCAGTTAACTCGCGTTTGTCTTTCAGGATCAGCTCATATAATAAAAAGCGCATCAGGCGGGCATGACCCGGGTACCGGATGGTTTTGTAATTGAGCGTATCCACTTTTCCTTCCAGGGTTTCGCACAACGTACCTAAACCCCCGCTGGTGCTGAAGGCTTCAAACTCCTGCCCTTCTATGTTAATATGTTCTATACCATCTAACGATGGCACCATTTTACGCATGCCGTTGTGAATTACTTCGGCATCGTTGATGTATTCATTGATAACCCCGGCCGGCGACCAGGTAAATGAATAAGCCATCAACCCATTGGGATAACGGGGCAAAGCGCCTACGCGCAATTCTACATCGCGTAGTTTGGTGAACCGGTGACAAAGATCGGCACCAACAATTCCAATAAACCCGGGCGCCAGTCCGCATTGCGGCGCCATTACTCCTTTGGAGGTTTCAGCCATTTTACGGATAGCGCTGGTAGTGGGCACATCTTCGGTAAGATCGAAATAGTGAATGCCGGTTTTAAAAGCGGCTTCGGCTACCGGTAAATTCAGGTTATAGGGTAAACAGGACACTACTGCATCCTGTTTCGACAACAATTCTTCAAGGAACTTAGCATCGGTTATATTTCCTGTGACTACTTTAAATGGTACATCGGCAGGGGCCTTTTGATCAATACCAGTAACAGTAAAAATATCATTCAGCAATGTGGCTACCAGTGAACCCACCTTGCCCAGTCCGACAACGGCAATATGTTTCATAATTTAATTTAATTAAAAGAATGATTAATGTGCAACCCTTACCCCATGGTTTGAGCTACAATTCAGGATGAAATATGTGTTGAAGACATAAGTACTATGGCACGTTGGCGCATGCACTTCGCAGAAAAGCGAGATAAGAGTAGAATATTTTTACGCTGTAATTCACTATGCGAATGTATTCAAAGATGATTAAATAACAAACTGTATGCTTGAAAATTCGGATAGTGAAGGCTTTATGTTATAATTCCCGTATTTGATACATGGTGCAAAAAGCAGCATTTTAGAGGTCGCTGTACATCTTCTTTAGTCCTTTCTTGATATAATCCGGCAGGTTCATTTGAATGGCTACTTTTTTAAAGAAGGACTTGTCTGAGGCAACGGTAAGCGCATCGAGCTGAATGGGGATGAGCGTTTCGGGTTTTATTTCCATTGGCGCTAACTTTTTAAAGGGCAGGCCATGTTTGGCCATGGGGTCAAAATGGGGACGAACCGCTTCGCCTTCCTCTTCATCATGATCTAACACCAGTACCCATTCCGGTTCTTCATTGGCGGCAGGTTTGGCTTTTAACGGCACCAGGAAACGGTTCCCCTGTTTATCCATCATACCCCGCAATGGCAAGGATCGGGTAGCCAGTTTCTTTATATTCTTTAAACCATCCTTTACCTTTTCTGTGGCTGCTGACAGCGTTAGGGCACCTACTACAGGATCCTCAGTGAGTTGTTGCAGGTTGAACAGTTTGTTTTTTCCACCAATGGTTTTGGCTTCAGTACCGGCACTGCCGAAAGATCGCATTAAGCTGGCATCGCCATAGCGGGGCGTTCCGTTTATCACTACCAGGGAAATACTTTTTTCTGATGCCTGCAGCAGGGTTTTATAAGGGTCAGTTCCTGATCCCTTTACCACTATCAGATCGGCGCGTTTGCCTTTTGCCAACGTGCCCAGTTCTTTATCCCATTTAATGATCCGGGCGGCGTTTTTAGTGGCCATGGCAATAAGTTCATAATCGGTAAACAGTTTTCCATTAGCCTCGCTGTAGAGTTTGGCTACCTTGAGCTCGCCTAACAGGTTCTTACTACCGCTGGGCGCCCAGTCGCTTCCCAACGCAATGGTAATACCACTTGCCTTCGCACTTTTAATATCGGCTGTTTGTCCGTATAACAACAGGTTGCTAAAAGGCGACCAAACCATCGACGCGCCTTTTTGTTTCATGATGGTAAAATCTTTTGGTTGCAGGGCCACGCAATGGATACCGGCGAGCGAAGGGCCTATGGCCCAGTCGTTCCCGCTTAGCCGCAGGTCTTCAAAATGTTTGTGCGCCGAGGCATTGGTGCCTTCACTTAAGTGCAACAGTAAGCAACTGCTTTTTTGTAATTGTTTGAAGAACTTCTCCGCATCGCGGGCAGTAATATCAGGTATATGTGCATCTACGTTGGGTAAGGTGGCGTCGGCCGTTTCTTCTACGTTGCGTACTATTCCGCGGTAATATTTTTTTATTCCCGCATTGCTGAATAACATAATTCCCTGCGAAGTAGTAACGCCTCCGGCCAGACATTTACATTCCACATAGCGCACAATGGCCTCTACATAACCTTTAGTTTTACCCAGCAGGTTCATGGGGTTACTGATGAGTTGTTTGTACTGATCGATGCCACTCCACTGGTCGCGGTTCTCGTATTTCTTAGGCACCTTCCAAAGCGGCAAACAGTTATAACTTAAATGGTTGTGTAGTTCTATAAACCCGGGAAAGATGACGCCTTTTGTTTTGTATATTTTACAATCGGTCAGGGTTTCGGGAATGGGTTTGCCATCGGGGATGATGGCTTCAATGCGGGCGGCGTTGATGAAAATAGTTCCCTTGATGATCTCGTCAGGTGCTGCCATGGTGGCGATGGTGCCATGCAAGCCATAACGGGCGCTTTCGAGCGGGTCTATGATCGGTTTCTTTGCCATTTAGCTGAATTGGGGTGCTTTCCATGTTAAAGTGTGGTGGTCGTCGGGCGATGGTCTGCTAACACTGTTCATGCCGCCCTTTTTCCTAAAGAAGGCATCGTTGCCAAACCAGTCGGGCAGGCCAAACGGCAGGTCCATGCGTGGTATGGCTGCATAATCGGCTTCTGTAAATGTAGCGCCATACAAAGGCTTTTTGGTAGAGGCGCCTTCGTCGGGGGTAACGATCTTGCGTAACTCTTTTACCACGCGGTTCCAGTCGGTGAGCATTTTCTTTTCGCCGGCCGCGCCGCCTGAATGATAGCTGGGGTGATAGGTTTCAAAAACCGGAACCTTGCCTTTGGTATCCCATAACTGCACTGCTTTTTGTGCCACTGCACCAAAAGCCACTATTGCCTGTAACGATGGCTTTTTAAGCATGTTGAACAGTTTATTGCGCCAGGCTAACAGGTCGGGTTGTGTGAGTAGTTTTAACCCATCGTCGAGGTGACTGGGAAACAAGGCATAGGCCCAGCCATTTACACAAACATACGATTGGGTTAGTCCTATTTTGTTTAGAAAGCCCTGTACCCGTTGTCCGGCATTGCCTACCAGGGTTCGGCCGGCAATGCGTTCTGTGGGGCCGGGATCTGAGGCCACGCAGATGACTTTGGCGCTCCCATCGAGCCGGCCGCGGTAAAACACCGGGCCCCAGTCGTACCAGAAATTTTCTTTTATAGCGCCATAATCGGGCAAGGCCGCAAAATGATTGGCGAAGGAGGTGTTGGGGCCTTTGTCGAATTGAATCATACAGCTTGTTTAATTGGTTTTTCGGTTAACCATGTTGCTGTTTGAATAGGGACGGGGCAATAGGCAATTGCCTATTGATCTAAAGCTACTAACTATGCGGAATTATTTCATCCGTAGTTTTACTGATTCTGGTCAGGAACATGATACACTAATCATCATTGCCCTTGCTTTCAAAATAGCTGAACACGGCGCTGTTGGTGGTGGGCGCTCCGCTTGAGGTGGCATACATCGCATACATACAACCTACAAAGCCACCGGCGGTGTGGGTGCTCAGGAAACCGGCATCGAGGCCCTCTTTAAATGTTTGCCAGGTTTTGCTGCCTTTTTCTGCATAATAAAAGGAATAGGCATTGCCGTTGGTTTGAATTTTTAACTGAAGCGGCTGCTGGTTGTTTGTTTTAATTTTCAACGTACTCAGCAGTAAGGGATCTCCGCCATTTTTGCCTGGTCCCCGATACAATTGCAATACGGGTTGGTTATTGTCGACCGACTGACAGAGGTAGTAATAAAAATTTTCATTTTGAAACACCATTAACCCGGCTTTCTCCTGCGAACTGGCAGGTGTAAAGGTAAGCGCCGTGGACGCATAGCCCCGCTGATGCGATTGCCGGAAACCAATGAATGCCGGATTGGCTTTATCGGCACAGGTAGTGGGTTTTAGTTGTATGGTGAGCGTTCCCGTAAGACTGTTGATCTGGTACCAGGGTTCACGCACGGTTCGCAGGAACTGGTAGCGATTATTTAAAACAGTGCTTTTAAAATTGTCCGTGAATTGAAAATCGCTGCTGAATGGCAAGGGATTTTTAGCAGTGGCGCCGGGAATGGTTACTTTATCAGGCACCGTTTCATTAGCCGGCAGAATAATTGGCCAGTCTTCTTTCCATTTAACAGGCGCCATAAAAGTTTCCCGGCCGGTATTGTATTGATCGTCGGTATAAGGGCGGCAACCCAGGAACACGGCATACCAGCTGCCATCGGGTGCTGTTACCAGGTCGGCATGGCCGGTTGAGGTAACTGGTCGCTTTCTGTTTACGTTTAGCTGACGCTGGGTAAGAATGGGATTGCCAGCATAGGGTTCATAGGGCCCTTCTGCCTTTTTACTTTTAAAGATCACTTCCGAATGATTGTACGCGGTTCCACCTTCTGCACACATTAAATAATACATCTTGTTGTATTTGAAAATGTGCGGCCCTTCAATCCAGACCGGTTTTTGCGAAATATCCGTTCCGCCGTTTACAAGTGTGATCTCCTCCCCTTTTGTTTGCAGAGTGGTCAGGTCCAGTTCATACATCCTGATCGTTCTGTGACCATCGTATTGAGGTTTGTTCTCGGGCGCATCGCTGTTGTAAGTAATATAGACTTTGCCGTTATCATCAAAGAACAAAGAGGGGTCAATGCCTTTTACATTAGGTAAGAAGACAGGGTTGCTCCAGGGGCCTTTGGGATTTTTGGCAGTAATAATAAAATTGCCGCCATGGCTCGTATTGGTACAGGTTATATAGAAGGTTCCTTTAAAAAAACGGATGGTGGGCGCAAACAACCCGCCCGATACGTGTGTATTATCCAGGTTCAATTGTTCGGGCCGGTCCATGGCAAAACCAATTTGTTCCCAATTGGCCAGATCGGTACTGTGAAAGATGGGTAACCCGGGATAATAGGCAAAAGTAGAATTGACCAGGTAGTAATCGTTGCCCGCCCGGCAAATGGAAGGATCGGGGTAAAAACCGGCTAAGATGGGGTTATTGACCTTAGCTGTTTGCCCTATAGTATTTAAACAGCATATGAAAAGGAAAGTAATTGCCGGAAGAAGCGATTTGGTTGCCATGGGTGCATCGTTATTTGAAAGTAAGATCACCTTTGAGGTGATGCTTATCAAATATACAAAAGATGCAGGAAGTAGGATGTAGGATGTAAGAAGTAGGAGGTAAGATGTTCGCTAATGTTCAGCAATCTGATTAAAGTCTGAAATCCGGAATTTCAGACTTTTCTTACTTCCTACTTCCTACCTCTTATTTCTTATTTCAACTGCAATCCCGTCAGGAACTCGTTATAGGCATCTTTTTTATTATAATTATCATCCCACAACAAGGGATAATCTTTAAGATGGTAGGGCATGCGGTTGCGTAACCAGGAGTCGCCATCGCCTACACCCCAGATGGTTATCCCATAGCGTTGGGCCCCGGGCACATTGCGCAGATACGATTCCACCACATACCTGAATTTGGCGGCCTGTTGCGGCAGCATGGTGGGCGACAATACAAAATTGGCCGTTTGCGGGTTCTGCTGATCGCCCAGGTTTACGCTGATATCCAGTTCGGAGATCTTTACCAGCAAACCCAGCCGTGCCATTTTCATTAATGCATTGTCAATGGCGGTGTTCGACACCAGGTAGGTCATGTGCATTTGCAACCCTACCCCATCAATAGGAACACCTTTTGTTTTTAACCTTGTGATAAGCGCAATGAGGCTATCCATTTTGGTGGTATTGGTCTCATGGGCATAATCGTTCAAAAATAATTTAGCGGTGGGGTCGGCGGCATGCGCATACCGGAAAGCTTTTGCAATCATACTATCCCCGTTTGTAAGCATTTTTTTGGCAGCGTCCCTGTCCCCCAGGTAATCGCCCCAATAGAAAGCATCGCTGGCGCTGGTACCGCTTCTCAACACACCATTGTCGTCAAAGGGTTCGTTGATCACATCCCAGGCATGTACCCTGTCTTTATACCGGGTAACCATGCTGGTAATAAAGTGCTGAAGGGTTGTATCAATCCGCAGTTGTTGTTCGGCAAAACCAGCTGCAGAGGCCGGTGGATTAGCGAGCGTAACGCTTATACTGTCTATGTAATAGGTATTGGGTGTAGATCCCATGTCGAATACGATCTTTTTGGTGGCGTTATTCGAAGAGAACGTCCACTCATAAGGCGCCCAACTGGTAGTGGGGGCATAATCAGCTGAATATTGAGCAGAACCGCCATTGTTGCTTAACCTGAATTTCCCACCTGCAGCAGCCGCTTTTGCATAAAACCGTACTTTGTAAGAGGTGCCGGATGTCATGGCAATGTCGTCACTTACTACCTGTACATCCCAGGGATTACCAGCTACTGCCGGCGCAGCTTTTAGTGAGCGTGCGCCCTCGTACATTTCCCCTGCGCCCGTACCCGCACTTACGACAGAACCGCCATTCCAGACACTCCAGTTGAGAAAGGTTACCCCGCTGCCTGCTGCTTCAAAACCACCGTTTAGAATGAGGCTGGGATTGTTGGGCGCTCCCGTGCCGCCCTGCGCCAGTAAAGCCCGCAAATAATTTCCATTGTTATTTTGAAACCAGCATAGGGTATGTCCGTATACGCTCATCCCGGCCCCTGTAACACTATTCACAAATGCATCTGCATTGGTAAAGTTATAAGAACCGTTGCCCTGGATAATGGCTCCATGTTTCATTACATAACCGGGAGTGGCATTGTCGAACTGAGATTTTACAAGAGTGGTATAATTGCCACCGGCCATGAAGGCAGTATAATCAACGCCAACGCCCAAAGGAAACGTGGCTGCGTCTTTTAGTGTCAGATCCAGATCGGGGTGAATGGTATCCGGATCGTTGTTTACCTTTTTCTGGCAGCCGGTTATGCAAACAAGCGCCAACAGGCCAGGCCATAATATATTATTGAATGTCATTTACAGATCGTTTTGTTGTTATTCTAATAAGCAAACCGCACATTGTCAATATTCGCTTCCATCGGGTTGGTGTTATAGTTCTGAAAATGGAACTTCACTTTAGTGATCTTTGCAGGATCCGGCGTCAGCGTACCACCGCCATAGTTATTTAGCAACTGGGTTAAAGGAATGGCTATGGTGTTCCAGCCAGTGCCATTAACAGGCACGCTCAGGGCAAAATTGGTAGCATTGGCATCGGTAGTGGTTTCCTGCACAATTACCTGCAGTATGGTAGCCGTTTTACCATTGTTGTTAACATCAAACTTTAAGGTGGTGCCGGCTGTAGCAGACGTCATGCCAAATGTTTGGTTGGCAGTGCTAAGGGCAAATGTTGAAACGCCTGCATAGGAAGTTGTTGCCGGTTGTTTACAGACCGCTTTTAAAAAGTTTCCTGATTTAGGGGCCGGATTGACATTGGTAACGGTTTTCGAATCCATATCGCCGTAAGCGTACCAGGAGTTGCCATCGGCAGCCAGCCCGCCGCCATCAAAATCTGAGATCAGGTATGCCCGCTCCCCTATGGTAATGGCTCCTGTACTGTACGTGGTACCACCCCAGGTTACTATGGAAAGTAACCCGGAAGCAGCGCCCGCGGGTACTTTTATTTTTAACCGCGTACGGCTCGATGAATCTACTATGATTGCTTTTACATTGCCGATATATACGCCATTGATATTGGTGAACATGCTTCCGGTGATGGTTACAGTATCGCCTACAGGCACGTTACCCGGGTTAAACCCATTGATCACCGGGGCTGGTTGCAGTACAGAAAAATCAACGGTAGCGGTTTTTCCCTCCCGGTTGGTAATAGTGATCTGCTGTGGACCGTATTTAGCGTTGGTTGGCACATTGGTAAAAATAGCCGACCCGGTATTGAACACCGAACTGAACGAAGCAGTGGCAGTATCGAATTTTATAGAAATTATGTCCTGCATATCGCTCCCCGAGATAGTGATAAAGGTTTCGGGCAATGCCGTGGCAGGGGTTACCGATAAATTACCGGGCGTGGGGATGTCGTCGTCTTTTTTACAAGCTGTATATAATGTAGTTGCCAGTATACAAATCACTGTACAACGTAAAATATGTTTGTTCATTTGTTGGCCAGATTTGTGTTTAATAATAAGGTACCGGTACTTCTGACAGTTTGGGATCGATGTCTATTTCAGATTGAGGTACCGGAAACAACAGCATGTTGGCTGTAACCGATATTTTATTGGAAACAACGGCGCCATCGCCACACCAGCCCTCGAACATGCCTCTTTCTGTTTTGCTTAGTCTTTGTAAAGCTTTATCCTGGGGCAGGCGAAGGATATCGTACCAGTACTGGCCTTCAAAGGCAAACTCCAGTCTTCTTTCCCGCAACAGGTCATCGGCTGTAATGTTATTTACCGGAATACCGCCTAAACCGGCACGGGTTCTTACCCGTAAAAACTGGGCAATGGCGATGGGATCATTGGTTGAGGTGCTGTTACCCATAACCGCTTCTACATACGTGAGCAATACATCGGCATAGCGGATCATATACGTGTTAATACCGGTTGACATACCATAGGCGCCGCCGGTGGCTGCATTATCTTCATAATTACCTACCACGTATTTTTTTACATTGGCGCCGGTTTTTGATTTACAGGAGGGATAAGTATAGCCGCCTCTTATCTGCAATAGTTCGGGGTAGTAATCATTGGCGCGCATATAGGTGGGCTTTCTGCGCAGATCACCTGCAATGGAATCGCGTTGCAGATCGATGCTGGGTTTAAAGCTGCCCCATCCGTCAGTTGAACCCGTGAGTTCCTGGCCGTAAGGAGCGCAATACGCCTGGGTAACATTGCCGGTGCCGTAGGCGCCGTCGGCGCCACTGGCTGTCCATTGCAGGGCCCATATAGATTCCTTGTTATTGTTGTTACGGGTATAGAACAGGTCTTCAAATTTATCCCTTAACCCATACCCATAGGTACTTTCATTGCTGATCAACTCCCAGGCCCTGGCTTTGGCATTGGCAAAATCATCTATGGTGAGGTATACTTTTGCCAGCAAAGCTTTGGCGGCGCCTGCAGATACGCGGCCGGGTGCAGCGCCTTTGGCAGGTAATTTAGTCTCCGCCTGCTTAAGATCGTTGATGATGAATTTGTAAACATCCGATACGATATGCCGGGGCAACTGGTAATTCCCCATAAAATTGTTGGTATCTGTTACAATGGGTACCGCGCCATAATTTCTTACCAGGTAAAAATAGGCGGCTGCCCGCATGAAATAACATTCACCCATAGCGGTATTAACGGTGGCGGCATCAAGACTCACTGCATTGGGATTATTGGCCAGGTTCATCATAATGCCATTGGCCTGCCCTACCACGCTGTACAGCGATGCCCATCCCTTGTACAGGTACTCGTTCGACTGTGTTACATTCATGTTCTGGAACTGCACCATGGCGGCATTGGCATCGCCGGTGGAGTTGCCGGAGTACACATCGCCAATGCTCATACTGTAAGTACAGTTAAAATTAAACCAGGCCGCGCCATACATGGACGCAGTGGCAGCCTGCACTTCTGCAGGCGTTTTAAAATAAGTAGCCGTGGTATATTGCCCTTTCGGTGTTCCGTCGAAGAAAGATTTTTTACAGGCAACCATAGCCGATACTGCCAGGGTTATTCCCAGTACACCTATAATATTTTTACAATTTGGCTTCATCGTTATACTATTTTGACTAGTTCAGGATATTTAAAACTCAACGTTTATACCGCCGGTAATTGTTCGTGGAACCGGGTAACGGCCCAGGTCGATACCGTTCAGGAATACATTTCCATTTACCGGCCCCACTTCAGGATCGTAACCTGAATAGTGCGTCAACGTGTGCAGGTTCTGGATAGAAACATACGCCCTGATCCTTGAAATGGCTTTCAGGTGGCGGTGCATTAACGCCGTAAAGTTGTAACCCAGCGTTATATTCTGGATGCGCAGGTAAGAGCCATCTTCAATAAACCGGTTGCTGATGCCTGCGTTCTCATTAGGATCGCCATTGGCATAACGGGGCATGGAAGTGTTGTTGTTCTCATACGTCCAGCGGTCTTTTACCGTGGCCATTTGATTGCCTGCCGTGGCCGACATGCCCTCGCCCCATACGCGGGTATAGTTGAAAATATCGTTGCCATAAGTCCCCGTAAGGAATATGGAGGCGTCGAAATTTGCATAGGAGACATTGTTGGTAAAACCAAAGGTAAATTTAGGGTTGGGGTTCCCGATTATCACGCGGTCGTCGCCATCTATAGCGCCGCTTTTATCCTGGTCCCTGAACTGAATATCGCCCAGATAAGTGCCGTTCTTGGCGTTTCTGTCGTTACCGGCCCGAATGGCAGCCCCGTTCAACTGGTCAATGTACTGGAACAGGCCAACCGTTTCATACCCATAAAATAAACCTACGGGTTGTCCTACTACGGTTTTGGTGATCGGCGGGTTACCATTCACCGACAGGGTTTGTATAATGTTACTGGTCTGGCTGTTCAGTTCTTTTACCGTATTGCGGTAATGGGAGAAGATCAATGTGCTCTTCCAATCTACTTTTGCCTGTTTGCCGGAATGGTACACCACCGAGATGTCGTAGCCTTTGTTTTGCATTTTACCATAGTTCACATAAGGCGCGGATATTCCCATTGTACCGCTGTTGGGGATACCGATACCTGTAAATGCCGGGTAAGTGGCGGAGAACAGGAATTTATCGGAAAGCTTGTTGTACAGATCAACGGTAACATCAAACCGTTGCGCAATGCCCACATCGATACCCAGATTGGCTTGCCGCTGGTTTTCCCAGGTTACATCGGGGTTGGCATAGTTACTGATGTATTGCCCCAACCCGCTGCCAAATGCCGATGAGTTGATGAACACCGGGCTAAGGGCTGAACCGTATACATAAACGGGCACATTCTGATTACCTATTCCTCCATACCCCACCCTGAACTTCAGATGGTTGATAGCTGTAAATGATCTGAAAAATCCTTCATTGGAAACTGTCCAGGAAGCTGAGATGCCCGGAAACCAACCTACCTGTTTACCGGGTGCAAATTTGCTGGTGCGGTCCCTTCTTATATTAGCGGTAAATGAATACCGGTTATCGAATGAATAAATGATGCGGCTGAAGTAGGATTCCTGCGTGCTTTGTCCCAGGCTTTGGGTGGCGCTGGCTGTTGACGGATCGCCCAGGTTCAATGAATACAGGTCGTTTGAAACAAATTTAGACCGCGAAGAAGTTATGCTGTTCGATTCAAACTTCTGAGATTCCTGGCCGGCCATTATTGTAATATCGTGTTCTTTAATTCTTTTTTGCCAGGTAAATACATTGCGCCAGTTCCAGAAAGTGGTTTTATTGGTTTGTACTTTATAACTGTTGAGGTTGTTGATACTACGGCCCCAGACAAAGGTAGGCATCCAGGCATCACTGTTGTTCCAGTTCAGGTCACTGCCGAAATCAGAACGGAAGGTAAAGTCTTTCAGGAAGGTCGTTTGCACGTACAGGTTGCTTTGCAGTTTGTTTTTTGTCAGCAACGTGTGCCAGGTGGTGGCCTGCGCTACAGGGTTACCGCCGCTCATGGCGCCCAAACCGGTAATATCGCTTGGCCCGCCATAAGTACCATCTACGTTTGTTACCGGCACATCGGGCGATTGCTGAATGGCCATGGCGATCACATTCCCGTAATTGTTATTGGAGTTATTGGTTAAGGTGATTGTTTGACCGGTGCTGCTATAACTTCCATTTACGCCCAGTTTTAACCAGGGCTTTACCTGGTTATCGAGGTTAATGCGGATTGTTTTACGTTTTAACCCTGAGCCAATGATGGTTCCTTCCTGGTTGAAATAGTTACCGGAGATATAATAGGTAGTACCTGCTTTACCACCCGATAATGCCAGCTGGTAGTTTTGAATGGCGGCAGATTTAAAGATCTCCCGTTGCCAGTCGGTACCCCTGCCCAGCAGATCGATATTGGCGAATTGCGGCTGTCGTTCCGTGCCGGTGAAATCGGCAATGCTGTTCTTATAAGCGGCATAGCCTTTCAGGTCCATCAGATCGAGGTACTTAGTGATGTTTGCTACGCCATAGTAACCATCGAAAGTTATTTTGCCATCGCCGGCTTTTCCTTTTTTGGTGGTGATAATGATTACGCCATTGGCGCCACGATTACCATAGATAGAAGTAGCGGAAGCATCTTTTAAGATGTCTACCGATAAAATGTCGTTGGGGTTTAAAAAGGATAGGGCGCTCATGTTAGATTCCCCATCGCCTACAAATGAGATGGCGTCTTTGTTATTGTTCGCTTCCAGGGGAACACCATCTATAACATATAAGGGCTCAGTTCCGCCAAAGGTGGAAATACCGCGAATTTTTACAGATACGCCGCCACCGGGCGCGCCGGAGTTTTGGGTTACTGTAACACCCGAAGCCTTGCCCTGCAGCATTTGATCTATACCGGTTTGCGGCAGGTTCTTCAGGTCTTCGGCTTTTATGGAAACAATGGAACTGTTTACGTCTTTCCGTTTTTGGGTACCATAACCGATCACCACCACATCATCCAGGTTCACCACCTGTGCTTTCATAATGATGAGGAAGCGGGTCTCTTTACCTATCACTATTTCCTGTTTTTCATAGCCTATGGCAGAAATGATCAATGTTTTATCTTCATCAGCTGTGTTTAATTCAAATATACCATCCTTGTTGGTGGTAGTACCCCGATTGGAGCCTTTTACCTGGATGTTGGCGCTTACCACGGGAATCCCTTCTTCAGTTACTATCTTGCCGGTGAGCTTGCCGGGCAGTATGGCCGGCATTGCCTCATAACCGGTATTGGGTTCGAAGGCATTGCCATCGCTGCCGGATAAAGCTCCGGCAGTTGCGATGGTGTTTAAAAAGATGTATCCGTTTTTGTCTACTTCAAAACTGATGTGCAATGGAGTAAGCACCAGTGAAAGAAAATCTGACAGCGGTTTTTCCTTTACGCTGATGGTAATGCGGCGATCAGATTGAATGATCTCCCGGCTGTAAAGGAATTTGGCGCCCGTCATTTTACTTACCTCTTTCAGTACCGATCTCAATTCCTTATTCGATACCGAAATGGTTACGTTTTTGGCCAGGATCTCCTGGCCTGTGGTGACTTTGGCAAGGCTACAAAACGAGCTCAGCAGCAACAATATCGGGATGGCAGATAGTTTCATAATGGCAGTCACTAATGAAAAATAATTTTTCATAAATTGCAATCCTTGGTTTTAATAATAATTGAAATCAACAGCCTGTATCCTACTGTGCAAAAAGCAGATACAGGTAACAACCGGAAGCCTGTAATGGGCCAACATTACAAGCTTTCGCCCCCCGCCCTTCGCCAGCTGGCGGAGAGTCGGGGGATTTTTTTGAAAGCAAGTGGCAAGTGAATCGTTCGTTACAACATATTACAGTTAGTTTTGGTTACTTAATCAATTCACAGTTTTCTGTTTGCCCTCCTATCGTTTACATCCATTTGTATTTATTATCACCGTACCATCTATCACTTCATAAGTTGCATTGATGATCTTACAAATGATGCGCAGCTTTTCATAGAACGGTTCATTGCCTAATGAAGCTGAAATGGTGCAGGTTTTCAGTACTTCTTCATCGATCATTATGGGTACGCCATAAGCGGTCTGTAACCGGCTGAATACATCAGCAGCCGGGGTATCGTCAAAGTCAAAACTGTAGGTTGTCTGGCTGGCGATCACCGGTTTTTCTACCAGCGATTTATTCATTTGTTCATGGGGAATATCGTACACTACCTGTTGGTTGGGGGTCACTACCATCCCTTTTAAGGAGGCAGAACCGGCATCGGTACTGGTGAAATTCTCCCGTTTAAAAACCGATACCTTTCCTGTTTTTACCACTACACTGGCCGTTTCGGCACTGCTCATGGCTTTTACATAAAAGCTGGTGCCCAATACTTTGGTAACTATTGTTTGGGTATATACGATGAAAGGACGTTGGGGATTACGGGTTATATTAAAGAAAGCATTGCCTTCCAGGTACACTTCTCTTTTGCCAGATGAAAAATTGGCCGCATAGGTAAGCCGGCTGTTCTTTTCCAGCACCACTTCACTTCCATCTGACAATACAATGTGTTGCTCACCATCTGAATTGTTATTGTACTCAAAGCTTTTATGCTTTGTCTCCTTCATAAAGGCTTTATAAGCATTGGCGGGCAATGGTCCTGGTTTGTTGTTAAAATACCAGTAAACACCAGCGATCATTAACAACGAAGCGGCAATGCCCACCAGGTACCGGGTACGGGAAAAAGGGATACCTTTCGAACCTTGCTCCTTACCATCGTCCGTACAGGTCTCCAGGTATCCGGGTTCTTCATCATTGTACATTTCCGGGCTAAGGGATAACAGCCTCTGTTGAATAAGATCGGCTTCCCTGTTTATTTCGTGGTTTGTAAGTTGGTCGTTGTTTTCGGTAAGTGTTTCAATAATAGCCTTGGCGGCCGCCACCCACTCGAGTCGCGCCGGATTTTGCTCTATCCACTGGCTCCAGAAAACGGCGGCGGCTTCATCTTTTTCAATGATCCATTTTCTGAACAATTCATTGGCCAGTAAGTCATCTATGCTGTTGATATCCGGATTTTTCATCTGGTTGTATACTCCCTGTAAACCCAATACACTGCGATGAAAAAAAGCTACTGTACTTTTTTAAAGTTTTTTTTGAGAATATTACAACTGGCTAAGTACCAATAATAAAATAATGGATAATGCCATGGTTGGTTTAAAATAAGCGCCGGTATGCTGACGCAATTTATTGAGCGCGTCGTTGAGGAGGTTGTAAACCGATTGACGGTTTAGTTGCATGATGTCGGCAATGTCGACGGCACTGGCGTTGAGGTAGAAGCGTAAATAAATGATCTCCTGTTGCCGTTTGGAGAGTTGCAGGATGCATTCTTTTATCCTGTTGGCCAACGCTGCTTTTTGTTCCTGTTGAATAAGCTGGTCGTCGGGGGTAGCATTGGCGTCTTTGAATTCGATAAAACTGAGGTCTTCGGTTGAACCGGTTTTTGTGATCGCCCTTCCCAGGCGGCGCCTCAAGGCTTTCATGAGATAATGTTCTACCGAAGTGGTTTCGTTAATTGTATTCCGTTTATGCCACAGGTACAGGAACAGATCCTGGATGCAATCCTTTACCAGGGCCGCATCGCGGGTAAATTTACAACCATATTGATACAGTAAATTGTAATGCCGTTTTACGATGGCATCGAGTGCGAGGTGATCGCCGGGCATAAATTGTTTCCACAGTTCTTCACTGGTAAAATCCACGTATCTCATTATGGCAGCTGTCGTTGGTTGGGTTAAATAGGCTACATATGTCCTACACTAAAGTAGGAAAAGATCTTTATTAATGTAAACGGTTACAGCGCTATTTTTTTTAACCGTGGCTGTTAGAGATCGTCCTGTTTTCTTTTTTTCAATCGATCAAAACAAATGCCTTTCATCGCCGGAAACTCTACCAGCATGGGTTGCAGTCGTTTCCAGTCAGTAATTAGATTGTTGCCGTCTTTACTCAGGCTGAACAACACTTCGCCGGGTTTGAAATCCTGTGAGCCATCGAGGTATTTATTATAAGTTACATCTACCCTTGAAGAATCGCCTGATAAAGTAGTGAGTAGTTTTATATAAGTAGTTAACCCGGTAATTTCCAATGTGCCCCAGCAGGTATCGTTTTGTTGTGAAACAGATAACTCCCACTCCATGATCTTGTTGATGCCGGTAGCAGTAGGCACCGGTAATTCGTGATAGGAATAATCGCCCACCCAGTTTGTACAGTGACCAAATGAATTACTCTTTGAACAGGAGTACAGCGTGAACAATAATAGTAATACAAATAAACTTTTCATAAGGTATAAGCCATATTCAAACTATGGTTACTGGTTACAGGTTTCGGGTTACAGGGTGACTACGCTTGCAAGCATGAAGCCTGACATTTTCTGTATCAAAGGTTATCGATCGGGGTATTGCTTATTTCGATGGTTATGGGCGAGGTATATTACAAATGCCGATAAATTATAATAGAAGCATTGTGCCGTAATGCGTGGCAATTTCACAATTTATCCGATACACAAGAGTGCTTTTTCGCTGTTGTGGATAAAATGGCAGCTCAGCAGACTGATAAGTTCGATTTTCAGTAACTGGCTCAATAATCAATTTATAGTGTACATATTACAATAATTAACTGGCTGTACGGAAACGTTTCCGTAAATAATATCAAACAGTTACATCAAAAAGCTCATATTTATTGTCTTGCTATTAAACCCATTTTAAAACGATTGTTATGCCTACAGCCAAACTAACTTTGGTTGCGTTGGTAATGTGTTGGTGTACTGTTGCTTTTGCCCAAAACAAACAGTTTACCGGAAGAGTTACCAATCCGCAACAAGCTCCCCTGGCAGGGGTCACTGTTCAGATCAAGAATAGTAAAGTAACTTCTGCTACTGCCTCAGATGGCAGTTTCTCCATCTCAGCACCAGGCGATAAAGTAACATTGGTATTTTCCTCCGTTGGTTTTGAAAAGAAAGAAATGCTGGCCACCGCCGGCGTACCGGTTGAGCTGCAGTTAAAAGAAGAAGCGCAAGGCCTGTCGGATGTGATTGTAGTTGGGTATGGCACCCAACGAAAAGCCGAGTTAACTGGTTCCGTATCTTCCATCAGAAATGAAAAGCTGCGCGAAATGCCTGTAGTGAGCGTTGAACAGGCTGTTTCGGGCCGCCTGGCTGGTGTACAGGTACAGCAAACTTCCGGACAGCCGGGAGCCGGCATCAGCGTTCGGGTACGTGGCGTATCGTCTATTGCAGGCGGTAATGAGCCGCTGTACGTTATTGATGGTTTACCGCAGTTTAATGACGATGTACGGGGCGCTAACGGATTGGCCACCATCAATCCATCTGATATTGAATCCATCGAAGTATTGAAAGATGCTTCTGCTACGGCTATTTATGGTTCACGCGGCGCCAATGGGGTGGTTATGGTCACCACGCGTTCGGGCCGGGCCGGACAACCACGGGTTGTTTTTGAAAGCTCAGCCGGTATACAGAAAGTGCGTAAAAAACTGGAGCTGATGAATGCTGATGAGTATGTTGATTTTTCCAAACGGTATTATATCAATTCAAGCCAGGCAGTGCCTACTGACCTCACCGCATATACGCCGGGCGTTAATACCGACTGGCAGGATGAGGTATTCCGCACTGCCTTGCTGAGCAACAACAACCTGAGCGTTTCCGGCGGCAACGACAAAACGCGGTATTTTATTTCTACTGGTTATACCAAACAGCAAGGTATCGTTCGCAACAGCGGTTATCAACGCGGTTCGCTGCGTTTGAATATCGACAGCAAGGTGAGTGATATTTTTTCCATTCAATCCCGGATGACCGTTTCCCGCGCCAGACAAAATGGCTTCTCCCCTTCTGTTGGTGACAACACCCGCAATTTTGGTAAATCGGGTATTGGTTCTGTGATGCGCGCCATCAGTACTGTACCGGTAAAAAATCCTGATGGCACCTATACGGATGTTACGCCTTTCAGCTTTAATGGTATCGATGCCGAGAACCCCGTGGCTATGGCCGATGAAGTGCTCGATCAAAATACCACCACCCGTTTTCAGGGCGGTGTTGATTTCAAAACGGTGATCATAAAAGGCCTTACCAATACCACGCGGTTATCGGGCGACTTTTATCACATCCGCCGCGATCTGTATTTCCCCCGCATCTTACCACGTTTAGGAAATAATATCGGTTCGGCTGAACTGGGTAACTATGATAAAACGTCATTACTGGCTGAAGACTTTTTAGAATACAAATACAATCTTACGCCTGACTCGTACATTGAAGCCATTGGTGGGGTGTCTTACCAAAAAGAACGGCTTAATACCATCGATCTGGCCGCATCCGGTTTTGGAACTGACCAATTGAAGAATTACAACTTCAGTTCAGCCAGTTCCATCAGCAAACCACTTACGAACGTAGTGGAAAATTCTATTGTCAGCGCCTTTGCCCGGGTACGGTTGAATTTGAAAGAAAAATACATGTTCGCTGCCAGTATTCGCCGCGATGGAGCCTCGGTATTTGCCGAAAATAATAAATACGGGGTGTTCCCGTCGGTCTCTGCCGCCTGGCGGATATCGGAAGAAGCTTTTCTGAAGGATGCTACCTGGCTATCGAGTCTGAAACTGCGGGCCAGCTGGGGACAGGCGGGTAACCCTGCCATCAAACCCTATCAATCATTGCTGCTCGGACAAACAGTGAATACCGGTCAGGGGGCCGGAACCGGTTTGTCGGTTGGCCTGGCGCCTACTTTTCCCAATCCGAATTTGAAATGGGAAACTACTTCCCAAACCGATGTCGGTTTTGACGCTGGTATCCTGCAGGAAAGGTTTCGCCTCACCTTCGACTATTATGTAAAAACAACGTCCGATCTGTTGGCGCTGGTACAGCTGCCACCGAGTGCCGGTGTAGGCGCAGGTATTGGTTCAGGGCCAGGACAGATCATCGATAACGTAGGTGAAGTGCAGAACAAGGGCTGGGAATTTACCGTTGGTACAAACATTCTGACTAACAGCGACTGGACGATAGCCATCGATGTAAACCTGTCGCACAATAAGAATAAGGTTACCAAAACAAAAGACGGGAAAGACATTCCTACTATAGCCGGCGGCAACGATGCATCCGGTTCCAACAGCATTATCCGGCCGGGCCAGCCGCTCTCCGCCTTTTTCGGACCCAAATACATTGGCATGGATAAAGACGGGGTTCCTTTGTATGAGAACCTGAATGGTGATAAAGACGCCACTGGCCGCGACCTCATCAATGCATTGGATAACCAGATCATTGGCAGCCCCTACCCCGATCTGTATTACGGCATCAATCCAACGATCCGGTATAAACGTTTTACGCTGTCTTCCGTATGGGCCGGTGTAAGTGGTGGTCGCATCAATAATGCCGGCTTATTCGACCTGACCACACCATCACCCGTAGGACAATACAATAAGCTGAAGGCGGTGAATGATTTTTATCCCACCCCCAGCCTTACCGTCAGCAACTATCATTTTCGCAGCGACCGGTATATGGAAAACGGGTCATTTTTCCGGTTACGCAACATCCGGCTCGATTACAATATAGACCTGAAAAGTAAAGCCATTAAAAACCTGAATGTGTATGTGAGCGCCCAGAACCTGCTCACCATCACCGATTATACAGGATATGATCCGGAAGTGAACAGCTTTAACGGCAACGACCGCCGTCAGGGTGTTGACCTGGGTGCTTATCCTGCTGCCAAGACGTATAACCTGGGTTTTGGAATTACATTCTGATCGTGAATGGCCAATGGTGAATGGTGAAAGGTCAAAACAGACTGTATTCCTGTAACCCCGCAAAGCGGGGCAAGCTCTGCAACCTGAACAGAATCTTTAAATTACAATTGCACTGTTTTATGAAAAGTAAAATATTATATATATTTCTCACTATAGCCTTGCTTTCCAGTTGTGATAAACTACTGGACGAAAAGCCAAAGGCCACAGCTACGCTGGGGGCGCTCGATCCCACTACGCTCGATCAAACCATTATCGGGGTGTATGAACCATTGACCCGCAGCCGTGGCCGGTTATGGGAATCAACGGCCGGTTTGGGTTTGGAACTGATGAGTGAATATGCCGATGGCGGATCGAGCCAGGTAAACTGGAGTAATTACAATAACATCATGAACCTGCCCAACAACTTTGCCCAGTCCTGGACAACCTTGTATGAAGCCATTGGCCGGGCCAATTCGCTTATTGATAATTTAAACCGGAATACCACGCTAAGCGATGCGGTGAAAATGAAAGCCTATGGAGAAGCTTATTTTATCCGCGGCTATTGTTATTATTTTGCCGTTCGCGTGTGGGGTAAAGTACCATTGCGATTGAGTCCCATCGTGAATGCCAATGATGTGGGACTGGCCCTGTCACCGGTTAACGTTATTTATGATTCTGTGATCAAGGATATGAAATTTGCAGAAACTGCCTTGCCCAATACCACCGGTTCACCCGGACGGGCTACTGCAGGCGCTGCCAAAACTGCCCTGGCTGATATTTATTTAACCTTAGGCCAGTTTCAAAATGCCCGTGACAAAGCCAAAGAAGTGCTGGATAACAAAACTACCTATGGCTATGACCTGGAACCTTCATTGGCTACCGTTTATTCTCCTACGTTAGCCACCAATAAAGAAGATGTATTTTCCCTGAAGTTCTCCCAGATCGTTGACAAGGGCGCATTCATGGCATCTTATTGGGCCGATTCAAAAGCAAAATTAGCCGGTTACTCTGTAAGTGGTAATAAATTTGGCGGGATCATTTCCATAGCGCCACTTATTAAAGGCTGGGATGACAATGACCTGCGCAAGAAATTCAGTTTGTACGACAAGTATGTGATCAATGGGGTGGTTACAGCCGCTGAAGTAGAAAAAGATATTTATGATCTGCGAATGGGCAAGTATAAAGATCCTGATGCGCCTATTGATACTGGTAATGGCAATGACTTTTATTTATATCGTTTTGCCGATGTGCTGTTGATCTTTGCCGAAGCGGACAATAAAGTGAATGGACCCACTGCCGCCGCTTACGACGCTATAAACCAGGTGCGTCGCCGGGCGTATGGTTTACCAACCAATACACCCAATGCTATAGCCGATCTGCCAGGTGGTTTAAGTCAGACCGCGTTTGATGATATGGTATTCCGTGAAAGAGGGTATGAATTTATTGGCGAATGCAAACGCTGGTTCGATATGGTACGCACCAATCGCGTAGCACAAACGATCAATGGCGTTAATTCTGTGATCAAATTCCCTAACCGCAAACCGGTGCCTACAAAAACAGTGTTTGGTTTGCCTGATGTGGAATTGCAGAATAATCCTTTGGCTAATTAGTTCTCAGTTACCGGTTATTACAAGTGATGCTTGAGAGTGTTTAAGCGAATGTTTCAGGTTGCAGGTTACAGGGGTTGGTCTATAATTAAAAGCTAACTCCCTGTAACCTGGAACTTGTAACCTTTTACTTTAGTAATGGGATTTCCATAACCAATAAAATAGCCTCATTAGAAAGCGCCTCCCACTCCACTTCCGGGGCTTCCCACAGGGCTAATCCGTCACGCGGATGCAACAGGCGGTATTGCACTTCAAAGGCGCCCTGAATTACAAATACAAACAATCCGTTTTGCGGGTTACTGAGTTTGTAAACCGATTCCTCCCGTCCATTGTATTTACCGATGCCAAATTTATAATGTGGATGATTGACTGGTACAGGCACCAGTTGATTCGTATTATTAACGATATCGAATAAAGTTACTTGTGGCGCATTATCCATTTCACACCCCGACGAATAAAACCAGATCTGTAAAAAGTTCACCAGTTCATCGGGGTACGGGTTGCCTATTTGAAAGGTGGCGCCTGTAGGCGTAGTAAATAACTGGCATTCCCCGGCAGAAATATAGTTGACATGCCCGGTGTTATCTGTATAAGTAATGGTGCCCACCACCGGTATCAGCACTATTACAGAATCGGCTTCAACGGTCATGGAGATGCTTTTGCCACCGGCCAGCGTATCATCGTTCAGCACATACAATGGCCCGAACGGAAGCTTATGTTCCTGCTGGAACTTACCGAAGTTAAATGTGTTGAAACTCCGGAACCAGTCTGTTTCATGATGGCCGCGCTCTTCAGCCAGGAATATTTTTCCCTTGTTCTGTTGTACCATGCGTTGCTGGTTTTGTTAAGCTGCCACATTAATCGTATGTGTAAGCGTATAGCCGCCCGACAAACTGCCTGTCACCGTTGATAATTCAGTACCTGCACTGTCATCGCTGAAAACGTTGTCTTTGGCATTATAGGTATAGCCACTCATTCCCTTTGTATAACCATAAGTAGTGCCACCACTGCCGTTTACGGTGGCTACCGCACTGTCGCTGCCTTCGGGGAAGGAGATCTGTGTAACCAGTAAAGAAGTACCTGCAGCATTATAAATGTGAACATGAATATGGGTGGCCCGGCCTGAATACCAGCCGGGAAAGATGGAGGTAAATGTTACCAGGCCATTTGAATCAGTAGTTTGCCGGCCGCGTAAAAAGTGAACCGAGGTGTAATTGGTCGATTGCATACCGGTACCACCGTACTCGGAGTAATTGCCATCCTTATCACAATGCCAAATGTCGACCAGGGCGCCGCTCAATGCATTACAACTGTTGTTTTTGTTCCTGATAGTAATTTTAATGGTGAATGCAACACCGGTCCTGTCACCTGTAATATCTGATCTTACCAGCGCGCCGGGCGAATTGGTTGGAAATGGCCCTTCGGTTTCAGTGGGTGATACCGTGCAGGATCCGGTATCGGTTCCGGAAGTAGTGTCGCCATTAGTGGCATCGGTTACTTTTTTACAGGCATTAGCCAGGGGGGCAATAATAGCCAGCCCAAGGGCGGCTAAGCCATTTTTCAGAAAATGTTTTCTTTCCATACTTTTTTGATTTGGTTGTGGAGCGTTATTGCTTGTATGACCGGATCTATTTGTAAAGTTTAACCCTTATTCCTGCCTGAAGGGCGGTTCCTCGGTGAAAATGGAAATTGTGTCGATGAATTATGCCCTATATTTGCACCCACCATGTCGCTGTATATTGCATCGCTGAATTCCGGAAGTAATGGAAACTGTTATTATGTAGGCAACGGCCAGGAAGCCATCCTGGTAGATGCGGGCATCTCCTGCCGCGAAACCGAACGACGCATGGCCCGCATAGGATTATCGATGCAAACAGTAAAAGCCATTTTTGTTTCACACGAACATACAGATCACATCAGCGGTATCCCGGTTCTTGCCAAAAAATACGGGCTCCCGGTATATATTACCGATGCCACTTTGTACCACGGCAACATTGATATAAAACGGGAACAGGTAATTGCATTCAAACCGTATGAACCTGTACAGATCGGCGACCTTGCCATTCAGGCTTTTCCTAAATTTCATGATGCCGCCGAACCGCATAGTTTTATCGTAAATGGCAACAACGTGAACATTGGCATCTTCACCGACATCGGTTCACCCTGCGATCATTTGACGCTGCATTTCAAGCATTGTCATGCCGCTTTCCTGGAAGCGAATTACGATGAAGAAATGCTGGAGAAAGGAAGTTATCCCCGGCATTTAAAGAACCGAATTCGTGGTGGCCACGGACATCTTTCCAACAAACAGGCGCTGGAAGTTTTTACCAAACACCGGCCTTCCTATATGAGCCATCTCTTTCTCGCCCACCTGTCAAGAGATAATAACTCGCCCCAACTGGTACAACAATTATTCAATGATCATGCCGGCAATACACAGATCATTGTTGCCTCCCGCTTTGAAGAAACGGCCGTTTATCATGTGCAGGCAGAACATACTACAGCGTCCATTTCCCTCCCTAAAAAGGACGAGTCGCCTTTACGGATAAAGCCTTCGTATACGCAATTGCGTTTATGGTAGGTGGGAAGGCTATAGCCGTTTTATAAGAACATGGAAGTGAATGTATTTGTTATTAAAAGAAAAAATAATTAGCTTTATGATAATGGAAAAAGCAAAAAATTGGCAACATTTTATTTCCCTTCTCTCTGCGATACTTTAAGTATCTTACAAACACAGTCCAACAAAAAAATAGTAAATTGCTTGAAATTGATTCCATGTCGAAATCGAATAATACGAAGAATAGTAGCAATACTAATAGTAGTAATTCGCAAACGAATAATTCAACAAATACAACTTCAAGGTTACCAGGGGTAAATAATAACAATGTAATTCAATCATCTCCCGACCTCGTAAAGGAAAATTCTTACAATATAAAAAAGAAATAATTTAACAATGCCCCTCCGCAACAGGCAGCTATCCCTCTTTTTATCCTCAATTGCGTTCACTGGATTTAATTATTCTCTTCTTGTTCATCAGCATGCTTTATGCTGTTTCCTCAATCATTAAAATATAAGACCATAAATGATATTTCTGGCATTATCATTTATTGGCTCTGGAATAATGGTTAACGCAAAGCGGGGTATATCTCACCATTCGCCTATTTTTGAATTTTATCCTGTTCTTTCTCAATAATATTTTTTAGCTGTTCTTCGCTAGGCAAATTGATGAGGTATTTCGAAACGAAAACTTTTTGTGACAAACCAGAAGTAGCATATTTTACTAATGTTTCATTCTTCCCGGCACAAAGTATAACACCAATAGGTGGATTATCATTTTCATGCGTTTCATTTTCTTTATAGTAATTCAGGTAAACATT
>NZ_JBJMLX010000062.1:0-8623 GCF_045805085.1 Niastella sp. | reverse complement strand
TCCGGCCGAAATGGCCCGCGTTATCTCCTCCGTAGGCTATGAGCCGGTTTGGAAGGATTGGGATGTGGTTTTGGGTAGTTGATCAGTTGACGAGTTGACCAGTTGACGAGTTAACAAGTTGATGAGTTGACAAGTTAACAAGTTGATGAGTTGACAAGTTAACAAGTTGACAAGTTAACAAGGTGACGAGAAAGAAGAAGCTTAGGGAAATAAAGTAGGGGGTTGATAGGGTTGAAAAGGTTGATACAGTTGATAAAGGAGGAAAAGATGAAACAAGTGAGAGATGAAAACAGTGAGGAATATTGCCCTGTCGCGAGTTCTTTCACGTTTCACGTCTCTGCCCTCTGCTTTGCCCGCCGAAGCTTTAGCGTAGGAGGGCCTTCTGCCGGCTTACAACTGATATCTGAGCATAATCATTTTATCGCCTAATAAACATCATACAAAGAAGCCCACCAGCAGAATAGCTTTGATGTAAAATCAAGCACCATGAAAAAGATCCTGCTGGTACTCGATGCTTCGCACATTGATGCCGAACTCATTCAGTTTGCCTGCAATTTTGCAACCCTTTCTCATTCCACATTAACCGGTTTGTTTTTTGGTAATTATGAAGAAGAGGCGCCGGAAGTACAAATGGAGTTTGGCGCTCCCTATATAGAAGAACCGCCTGTTTACAGTTTAGGTCCTAATATTTCCTTACAACAACTGGAAGATAGTATTTCGCTGTTTAAAAAAATAGGCGCGGTACGAGGCGTACGTTGCCAGGTGCAATTCAATAATAACAGCTATGGCGCTGAATCCATTATTGAAGAAAGCCGTTTTTCAGATCTGTTGATTATAAAAGCATCTGCAACACGGGAAAGCAGATCAAAGGAAACACCTACCCCTTTTGTAAAGGATGTACTTGCTGCTGCGGAATGTCCGGTATTGGTGGCCCCTACCAACCTGGCAGAAATAAAAGAGGTCATTTTTGCCTATGATGGCAGCCGCTCCGCTGTTTTTGCCATCAAACAGTTTACTTATTTATTTCCTGAGCTGGCAGATAAAAAGGCCGTCGTATTACAGGTAAATAAAGACGAAGATATGCCTGTTACTGAACAGGAGCATCTGGGTAAATGGCTTCGGTTACATTATTCCAGTATCGGTTTCCAGGTATTGCAGGGTAAAGCTACCGAAGAGTTATTCGCGTATCTGTACGACCGGCAACATACTATTGTGGTAATGGGCGCATATGGCCGCAATGGCTTGTCAGAATTAATAAAACCGGCAACGGCAAGTCCGCTTTTGAAGACTATTGATCTTCCCTTCTTTATCACCCATTGTTAAAGAAGAAGAGTAAACGCATTCTCTATCATGTTGTTATGAATGTGTGAGTAAGTTGCTCCTGTTTGAACAATATGTATTAAACCCGCTATGGGCGTGTGTTTTATTGCATTATAATCGTAACTTAGGATATAATACATTATATGGCATTCCGATTTGAGTCAATGATTATTGAGATTCATGCCCCGCACTCGGAAGTAAATGAATCCATATTGAAACCCATAAAGGAAAAGGTGTTGTCTTTTTCCCATCTCATTAAGGATATTGTAAAAGCCGAAATTATTCTGCGTGATGATGCTACTGCTTCTCCACAAGAAAGTAAAGTATGTGAGATGAGGCTCACGTTGTATGGCGATTCTTTGTTCGTGCACCGGCGATCGGGTAGTTTTAATGAAAGCGCCTGCCTGGCTGTAGATGAGTTGGAAAAAGCGGTTCACCTGCAAGTCCAGTTGGAGCATGGATTACCCGATCAAATAACGAGCACGGTTAAGGTATAAGATAAGGCACAAGGAACAAGGTTCCTGCCTACGCTAAAGCTTGCGCCTCCGCTAAAGCTTCAGCGACACGCGGACGGCGTGCAAAGCAAGGCACAAGCATTTCTCAGGCCTTTGTGTTAGGTGTAAGCATTTGTATAACTTCCTCATCGCTCACTTGTGCAAAGTCTGTATAAAACTCACCTACCGAACGAAAGTGTGAGGGGATCCATACACATACAAACTCATCCGCCACCTCGCTCAGTTTTTGTGCAGCTTGTTTTGATGCAACAGGGACGGCGATCACCAGCTTTTTGGGGTTTTCATGTTTAATCATTTCAATAGTGCTTAGCAACGTGTGTCCGGTGGCAACACCATCATCAATTATAATAACCACTTTTCCATTTAATGGCGTTGGCTGTTTACTGCCCATGAACTTTTTATACATGGCCCTTAATTGCTCGCGAATGTGCAGGGTTTCCTGTTGGATATATTCATCCGATGCAAATGCGTTAGGCGCAATAACCTGTCCTGTGAGGCTTACGGCGCCAATGGCAAACTCTTTATGCATGGGATGACCGATCTTTTTAGAGAGAATGAGCTCGAGTGGCAATTGTAAAATTTTGGCAACCGGTAATGCAACCGGAACGCCACCGCGTGGAACAGCCAGCGTTACGCCGTCAACATTTTTGTAATGGTGTAAATGCTGGCACAATGCCAGTCCGGCATCGATGCGGTCCTGGAATATTGGCTGTGAATTCATGTAATAATTATGGAACAATCGTGCCAGCGAAAAGTTTTGCCTGCTGTGTTAAGCGTTCAGCGTTCTGCATTAAGCGTTTAGCGTCGTGGAATGGCTTTTGCATTTCTGCCCTAAACTAATACCATGGCCAAGAAAACAAATCCTGATAAGCCAACCGAAATACCTTCACCTGAAAAACCGGAAATTACGCCCGAAACAGTGCCTAGCAAACCTACGGGTCCGTTTGAAGAACCGGAAATTGTGCCTGAAGAAGATCCGGGGGGAACCTCTCCTGGTGAGATCCCTGTTCCTGAACCCAGTGAAGAACCGGGGAAACAGGATGAACCGCTGAATCCCAAAGGCAGTGAGTAAAAGGCAAAGGGCAGAGAAAAAAGGCAGTAGGCAATAGTGAGGCAAAAGGCAAAGGCCAAAGGGCCGCAACGCGGCCAGGAAGCATGCGCTATCGCGAGGTCCCGGACAGCAAAGACTCAGTGCAATGACCCAATAACCAATCAACTCGTTATCTTATCACCCCAATCCCTTTATCAACATTATCAACTTTTCAACCCTATCAACCTCCTGCTTTATTTCCCTAAGCTTTTTCTTTCTCGTTAACTTGTTAACATGTCAACTTGTTAACTGGTCAACTCGTCAACTGGTTAACTCATCAACTGAACTCATAACCCCCTATTGCTCAAAAGAAAACGATAGGAAATTAAATTCCCCAACAATACTACAACGGGTATTTACGTTTTATACAGCGTCTAAAGTACCAATATACGAGTGAAGGGGGAATTGATGCCTATGGTATTGATTCTGTAACAGCTTTCACATAATGATTAATGTAAATGTAAAGATGGGATGAATGACGGCTGGCCAGCACCAGTACGCATTTATCTTATTTTTGTAGTAAGACTATTAAAAAATATCCAATGAAAACCCTTTGTATCCGTTGTATCCTATGGGTCTTTTCTATGTTGCTTATCCAACGTGCCGCACAGGCACAGGAGGCGCCCGCACCTCATACGTCAACGCCAGGTGCGTCGCCGGTGATTACGTTTGATAATGGAAAGCAAAAAAAGCCAAAGGTTAAGAAGGAATGGAAGTTTGCAGTAGATATCGATGCCGGTTTCTCCAATCCCGGTGCAGATCTTAAAGAAGCTTTCAAGGGCGGTCTCGCTGCCTCTATCGGTTTTAAAACAGCTTTTCTGAAAAACAAGTTATGGGTTCGGCCGGTAGGTGGCTTAAAGTATTACTGGAAGAATGCCAACCTGGGTGAAACCAAACGCGAAGCGTTCCGCTCGTATAAAGCAGGACTTGAACTGCAGTACAACGCCTACACAAAAAATAAATACTCCTTTTTTCCCATTATAAGAGTTGATGAAAACTTCTCGTCGAACAATGTTACGCCAAAGTCCGACGATAAATCAGCTACCGCCCCTTTTAATACAAACGGTAAAGTTTTAACTGGCAACAGTTATTCAATCGATGCCGGTATTATGGTGGTTCGTTCCGGCGACTTATATGTAAAACTGGATTACGAATATTATAAACCCGAACTGACGGTAAGCCCTGAGTTGATCCAGGAAATGCTGACAGCCGGTTTGTATATGCCAACCAAAAAAGTATACAACTGTAGTTCAATAAACCTGAGTGTGGGTGTTAATCTGAATTTCAAAAAATAACTATGAAAAAACTATACTTATTTTTAGTTATGGGTGTTGTGGCGTGGGGCTGTGGTGATAAAGACAGGTTCATGGTAACGAGCATCCAAACTACACCAATACTGGATTCAAAGCTCAAAGTAATAATAAAGGATAATACCCTGCAATATGTGCGGCTCGATAGTACTGTGGGGATAAGAGGGTTTTCCGATAAGAACTATTTTGAAACAGCCGATCAGTTCCTGAACTTTTCAAACACTGGTATTGCGTTTCCAAAAACAAAGTTGACCCCATACAACTACAACAAGAATTTAGTGGTGTTTACTTCAGGTACGTCTGCGGCGCCGGTAATAAGTTATTCCCTGGATTATGGAAAAACCTGGGCAGCTGTGGCGCCAAAAACGTTTACCCCGGCAATCAGCACTGCTGGCTTTTACAGTACCGAACTGGTATGCGCAGCCTTTATAGACAGCAACAACATTATGCTGGCTTACCAGCAAAAATCAAATACGGATGCTGACAGCCGCCAGTTTTACAAGTTTAATATTGCTGCCAACGCTGCTAAACGTACGATCTGGTACGATGATGCCTTTCAGCCGTTGAACATGCAATTTGTTAATTATAAAACAGGCTGGATGTTGTTGTATAAGAACAGCGCCTACAGCACCTTTATTTCAAAAACAACCGATACCGGCCGTACCTGGACTGAACCGGTGGCTATTGCCAACCGGGTAATCAACGGCTTGCAGGTGGGCACAAAAGGCAGTATTGCCGCTATTGAAGATGCAGGGAATGTATACATTTCGCCCGACAGCGGTGTAACCTGGAAAAAGCCTGCTGCCGATTTAAAACTTACCCATGCGTACATGGTAAACAAGGCGGTGATATATGGCGTTACCACCGAAAGCCTCATGAAGAGTACTGATACCGGCGTAACCTGGAATACGGTTTCGGACAATATGTATGAATACCTCAACATGAAAAAGATCCACTTCCAGGACGAACAGAACGGTATTATGTATGGCGATCAAAAGCTGTATATAACTGCCGATGGCGGAATTAACTGGAAAGTACTGTTGTTCCCTTATCCATATATGTTGGCAGATTAATTGGTTTTTCGCGTTCTGCGTTTAATGAATTTTTCCAGCTCCACTGCATGAAAGGTGATGGCGGAAACCAGTACGCTAAAGCCCAGTTCTGTAATGGTTAGTGGCGCTGTGTTAAAGATCCTGTTTAAAAAAGGAAGATAGATTATAGCTATTTGTAAAATAGTGGTGAGCGCAATGGCGCCAATCAGCGGTCGGTTGGTAAATACGCCCATGCGGTAAATATATTCGTATTCGCTGCGTGATACCATTGCCTGCGCCATCTGGCTAAAGCAAAGCACGGTAAATACCATAGTTTGCCAGTGCGCATCACCCACATGAATGGCCCATGCCTGCATAATGAGGGTAACGGTAGCCATCAATACGCCAACCCAAATTGTATAAAATCCCAGCCCCTGGGAAAATATGCCTTCACCAGGGTTTCGTGGCGGACGCTGCATAATTTTGGTATCCGCTTTTTCGCCGGCCAGTGCCAGCCCGGGTAAACTGTCTGTTACCAGGTTGATCCATAAAATATGAATGGGTAATAACGGAATAGGTAAACCGACCACCGGCGCCATGAAGATGGTGAGAATTTCGGCAAAATTACAGGCCAGCACATATCTAATAAACTTCCTGATGTTATCATAAATACGTCGCCCTTCCTCCACAGCTTTTACAATGGTGGCGAAATTGTCATCCAGCAGGATCATATCGGCCGCTTCTTTTGATACATCGGTACCGGTAATACCCATCGCCACACCAATATTTGCGCGCTTTAAGGCGGGCGCGTCGTTCACGCCATCGCCGGTCATGGCAACAAACTGTTCCTTTTTTTGAAGGGCTTTTACAATGCGTAGTTTTTGTTGGGGCGAAACGCGGGCGTATACTTTTATCTGCGCCACGTTGTCGTCGAGGTCTTCGTCGGAGAACTTTGCCAGCTCGGCGCCGGTGACGATCCTGTCGGCGGCGCTTTTCAGAATACCCATGTCACGCGCAATAGCGGCTGCTGTTACAGGGTGATCTCCCGTTATCAGCACGGGTACTATTCCGGCTGTTCTGCAAGCGGCAATGGCCTGCCGCGCTTCGGGCCGCGGCGGATCGATCATGCCTGCCAGTCCGCAAAAATATTGATCGCTTTCCAGCGCCGCCTGGTCTTCCTCCTTCGGTAATTGTTGAACCAGTTTACAGGAGTAGGCAATCACCCGCTGACCGGTTTCGGCCAGTTGATTGCTTCGTTCCGTGATCGGTTCGGGATCGCCTGTGTTACATATTTTCAATATCGACTCCAGCGCGCCCTTGGTGATCACTAAAAATTGATCATTTGCTTTATGCACGGTGGTCATCATCTTGCGGTCCGAATCAAAAGGCAGTTCCTGTTCGCGGGGAAAGGCCTGTTCCCATTTGTCGTCATACGCCTCCTGTTGCAGGGCATATTCAACCAGGGCTACTTCGGTAGGATCGCCTTTTCGTTTGTTGTTATCGGTATGGTCTTTTTGCGCATCGTGGTTCAGGCTCATAACCAGTAACAGCGTTTGTTCTTTTGATATACCGGGGATGGAAAGATCGAAATGTTCGAACTGCCAGACTTTCTGCACTGTCATCTGGTTTTGCGTGAGCGTACCGGTTTTGTCGGTACAGATATACGTTACAGAACCAAGCGTTTCAACAGCGGGCAGCTTTCTTACGAGGGCGTTTTTACGCACCAGTTTTTTAGCGCCCAGGGCCAGCGCAATGGTGATAACGGCAGGCAATGCTTCGGGAATGGCTGCTACGGCCAGTGAAATAGTGGTAAGCAACATGTTTAGCGGGTCCTGGCCACGCAGAATGCCAATGCCATACAATACCACACAAATGCCCAGGACCACAAACGATAATTTTTTACTGAAATCGGCCAGGCGTTGTTGCAGCGGCGTGGTAGCTTCTTTCTCCTGCAGCATGCCGGCAATTTTACCGATCTCGGTTTCCATGCCCGTGGCTACTACAATGCCGGTACCATTACCGGCTGTAACCAGCGTGCTTTTATAAGCCATATTGGTCCGATCGCCCAGGGGCGCTGCTGAGTCCTGCAGGGGGCGCGATGATTTGTCAACCGCCTGTGATTCGCCGGTTAGCGAGGCTTCTTCAATTTTTAACGCATGGCTTTCCACGATGCGGAGATCTGCGCCCACCATATCGCCCGCTTCAAGCAATACCATATCACCCGGCACTACATCTGTTGCGGGAATTTGCGTTACGCGTTTGTTCCGTCGCACCCGTACCAGGGCGGCCGATAGTTGCTTTAAGGCATCGATCGCTTTTTCGGCGCGGAACTCCTGCACAAACCCAACAACGGCATTGATGATAATAATTATCAATATTACGATGGTGTCTTTTAAGTCACCCACAAAACCCGATACAATGGCCGCCACCATCAATATCAGTATCATCACGTCTTTGAACTGCATGGCAAATAACAACCACACCGGTCGCTTTTTCTTTTCCTGCAACTGGTTAGGGCCATACTGCTGAATTCGTTTAGCGGCTTCGTCATCCGGCAGGCCATCCATGTTGCTTTGAAATTCCTTTAAAATAGCATCGGTAGAGGAAGTGTGCCAATTCATTTTATAACAAGATTTTTTTACTCTTAATCTGTTTTTAATTTGCTAACTCCTTAAATTCGGTCATGATTTTAAACTGCATGTTAAACTCATGCAATATTCCGGCCTCATCCTTTTCGGTTGTTATCACACTAATTACCTTTCCCGCATATGAAAAATACCATTTTACTGCCTGTTTTTTTGCTTTTTTCAATTGTTATGTCAGCACAGGTAAAAAAAATGCCTGCCTACCCGTTGATCACCCATGATCCGTATTTCAGCATCTGGTCGTTTACCGATGACCTTACCGCCGGTTCTACCAAACACTGGACGGGCGCTGATCAGCCTATGACCGGCTGGTGTACGGTCGATGGCCAAAACTATCGTTTTATGGGGGAGGAAACGTCATCGGCAGCTACTGCTCAATGGAAAGGCGTAACTGTTACTGCTACCCGCACTATTTATCAGTATGCGTGTGGGCCTGTTAACCTGCAGGTGCAATTCACCTCACCTTTGCTGTTAAATAGCTGGACTATATTGACCCGCCCAGTTTCCTATATTTCGGTAACGTTGCAGGCGAACGATAACAGAACACATCAGGCCCAGGTAAGTATAAATGTGTCTACCAATATTTGTGTTAATAAACCTGAGCAGGAAGTGACTGCTAAAAAGCTGGTGACTACCGATGGTTTGAATGTGATAAAGGCGGGCTCGGTTGAACAACCGGTTCTGCAAAAGAAGGGTGATGACCTGCGTATTG
>NZ_JBJMLX010000061.1:0-4216 GCF_045805085.1 Niastella sp. | reverse complement strand
TAAATTATCATTTAGCTCCGTGCGTTTGATGATCTCTTCCGGTTCGCGGGTACCCAGCAAATAACTTGACATACCTACTTCCCTGTCTACGCCCATGTTCTCGCTAATGGCCGGACTATGCAGGTCCATTTCCAACAACACCACTTTTTTTCCGGTCAATGCCATGCTCAGTGCGAGATTGGTAGCAATAAAACTTTTCCCTTCACCCGAAATACCTGAAGTAACCAGTACTTTTTTATGCGTGGTATTTACACCGAGGTAATTGAGCGCCACCCGTAGTTTACGGAATTGCTCCGCCACAAACGTGCGGTTGTTCGCACCTATCACGATCGGGTTCTTATCCTTGCTTCTGGAGATCTCTGCAATGATCGGATGACTGGTCAGCCGTTCAATATCCTGGCGATACATGATCTTTCTACTGAACAATTCCTTCAAAGTAACCCATACCACAAAGAATGCCACAGCTACCACTATCGCAATTGCAAATACGATCGGCGTTTTTGGACTAACCGGTGTTACTGTTGAAGAGGCGCGGTCTACTATGCGGCTGTCAGATACATTGGCTGCATAGGAAAGTGCTGTTTCTTCTTTCTTCTGCAACAGGAATGCATAAATGCTTTGCATGGTGTTTTGCTGCCGGCTTATTTCTATCAGGTCACGTTCCTTTTTAGGAATGGTTTGTAATACGGAAGTATAAGAGCTGTTGGTAGTGGACAGATTCGATTTACTGGCCTGTAAATTTTTCCGCTGGTTTTGAATATTCTCCAGGATCCCGGGTTTGATCCGGTTGATCTGGTCAGTTACGGAAGTTAACAATGGGTTACCTTCACCAGTTGTTGATTTCTTCTTTTCGTATTCCAGCTCCTTCTCATATAATTTATCAAGCAGGCTCGATAACACGGGATCAGTTACGCCTAATGTAGAAGGTGCAATGCTGCTGCTGTTATCTTTTGCCTTTACATAATGCTCTACCTGGTCAAGCGCCGCCAGTTTCATATCAATCTCACTCAGCTTCTGGTCGTTGGCGCTTACGTTTTCCAGGAACAATTTACCCTGCTCGCTTACATCCACAGCTTCCTGCGATGATTTATAGCTTTCGATCTTTTTTTCAATGCCGCTCAGATCGCGCGATACGTGGTTCAACCTGTCTTCTACAAACTTAAGCGTATTAGCAGCCAGGGTGTTTTTATCTTTCAACATAGCCACGTTATAGGACGAAAGCAATTCATTCAGGATATCTTCCCCGCGTTCGGGCACCTCATCGCGAATAGTGAGGTTGAGAATGGAAGATAATTTACTGGCCGATGCAATCACCAACCGGTTCTGAATATCGGCAATTGCTTTCTTGGGCTCCTGTAAAGAGAAATAAAATTGTCCGTTTGGTAAATAAGTTGAATCGGTTAAACGGGGGTTAGGAGAAAACTGCAAGGTGCCATACCGGGTTTCTACCCACTCATTGATTGGATATCCTTCTGCACCTAATACTACTTTCTGTTGAGCCCTGTCATAAACAAAAGGCACTTTGAGCACTTCCCGCAGGCTGTCAGGACTTTTTACCTTTACTATTACCGGGGAGGTGGTATAGGCAGGTAATCCGCCGGGGGAAACGCCTTTTCTTGACATCCAGCCGGTAACCGGATTGTCAGCAATCCATTTGTTCGATTCCATCCAGGAATTGAACTTTCTTTCTTCATATACGGGGGCGTACAATTGTAAATTGTTTACCACTTCCTTTACCAGGGTGCGGGACGATAAGACCTCTATTTCATTCTCCAGGATCTTTTTGGTAGAGATCAGGTTGAGTGATTCAAGTCCTTTCGAATCTTCCACCCCTTTCTTTTCATCTTTAATTAATAACCGTGCGGTGGACTCATACTTTGGAATAGCAAACCGCATGTACAGGCAAGCCCCGCCTATTGCCAGTAACAACAGGAATACAAACCAGGGCCAGTACGAGACATAACGGTTCCACAACTGTGCAGCGCTGGTTTCCCTGCTCTCCATTTCCAGTCCGTTTTTGTGTGTCACTTGCATAATAAAATATTTTTTATCTTGTTAAACGATCTACGACGATTACGCCCAGAGATAATGCACTGAATATAATTGGCAGCCATGTTTGAGCACGTCCTGTGCTGGCTACTTTTGCTTTATTTGGTTCCACATACACCACATCATTCGATCTTAAATAATAGTATGGTGAAGAGAATAATTCTGTAGAATTAAGGTTTAACCGGTGGGTAAGCTTTTTACCATCCTCATCACGGATAACAAGCACGTTATCCCGCTGAGCATAAATAGTCAAATCACCTGCCAACCCCAATGCTTCCAGCAAAGTGATACTTTCACTGGGCACGGTTACCACGGTAGGATGCGCCACTTCGCCTAACACCGTAACTTTGAAGTTGAGGAAACGAACGGCGATAATGGGATCAACCAACAGCTTTTTATCTACCAGCGTTTTTGTCAGTTTATCTTTCAATTCGTCTTTTGTCATTCCAGACGCTTTAACCGTTCCTAAAAACGGGAATTGAATGTTACCTTCTCCATCAACCAGATAACCGGTAGCTGTTGTTGTGGTAGGAGTGACCACACTATTATTAGTATTATTATTGGTACCGCCTGGTGTATTAAATATTGCCGATGCTTCAGGATTCAAACTGCTTACAGTTATACTCAACAGATCATTGTTTTGGATAACCGGTTTGGGCATGGCGGGTGGTTGAAAAGAACCAGTTTGCTGACCGGAAAAATATACGGCCTTCCTGGTATTTGTGCAGGATGCACTCACAAGTATTAAAAATAAAATGCAAAAGCCATGTAATGCACGCCATTTAAATGGCTGCGTCCATTTCCTATAACCCATATATGTTATTTAATTTTGCTTAAAAAGCATTTCAGCTACATGGGGAATATCCCCAAACAAATCAGGATCTATTAGGCCAAAGGCAGGGTGTTTTTTAATGGCAAGCGTAAGAGGTCGTTAAGGTCAGGCTGTATCTATCAAAAAGCTTGCACATTATCAGCGTATATCATATTATTTTTATGTGCAACATGTGTTTAAAAATTGTTTTATTATGATTATCAGTTTACAAACCCTTCTACTTAATAAACACGTTCAACTACTGCAGGGGCTGGTTTTATATTGTCGTTAACAGAATACAGATAGCGTTCGCCTTTCAACTTCTTTACTTCATTCACATACTGTTTTATATCCTGTTCCTTCTCTTTCTGGCAGATCAACAACACATCTTTTGTATCAACCACTATGTAATTATGCAAACCCTGTAACACCACCAGCTTTTCATTGGAAGCATGTACCACGCATTGGGTAGTATCTATTACCAGTACGCCATTGCCCGCCACTGCATTATTACGAACATCTTTACCCATGTTCTCCCATGCACTGTTCCAGGTACCTAAATCACTCCATCTGAATGATGCCGGAAGGATGAATACGTTGTTTGCTTTTTCCATTACTCCAACATCGATCGACACATTTTCACAAACAGCGTAAATATCGGCGATCATTAATCTCTCAAAACTTGTTCCAAGCCAATTTTGTTTTTCTTTAAACAATTGATACAGATCACCGAGATATTTTTCAATTGAATTAATAATTGACCGTGCCTTCCACACAAAAATTCCTGAGTTCCACAGGTATTCCCCACTACTTACAAATTTTGCCGCGCGTTGCGCATCGGGTTTCTCAGTGAAAGTAATTACCCGGTGTACCCCATCTTTACCTGCCTCTTTATTGAATTGTATATATCCATACCCAGTATTGGCATATGATGGTTTTATTCCAATGGTAAGGAGTGCATCGCATGTTTCAACAAACTGCAATCCCTTTGTACAAACGGCCTCAAACTCCTGCTGGTCAAGAATCAGGTGATCGGCAGGCGCCACTATAATAGAAGCATTTGAGTCTTTTTGAAATATTTTAAAGGAAGCGTAGGCGATACATGGACCTGTATTTTTTCTATCGG
Source organism: Niastella sp. (assembly GCF_045805085.1). Lineage (NCBI taxonomy): Bacteria > Pseudomonadati > Bacteroidota > Chitinophagia > Chitinophagales > Chitinophagaceae > Niastella > Niastella sp. Next base: position 230 of record NZ_JBJMLX010000061.1, on the reverse strand, counting down.
GCTCGCTTAAGATATTTTCTTTTGGTAACAGCGGTAATTGCTTTTCTACAATACCGGTATAATCTGTAGAAGTAACTACATAAATATTTTCCAAAGGCGCCAGCTGTTCAAACCGGCGGAATGTTTGCTGGATCAATGTTTCACCGGTTCCCAGGATATCAAGAAATTGCTTGGGATAATCCGTTCTGCTTACCGGCCAAAAACGAGAACCAATACCACCAGCCATAATT
>NZ_JBJMLX010000060.1:0-3870 GCF_045805085.1 Niastella sp. | reverse complement strand
ACTTTCGTACAGTGCGTTCCTCGATTCTGTATTGAAGCAGGGGAATGCCGGCACTGTTAAAGAACCGGTTTACCGCCAGTACAACCTGTTAAAAGAATACCTTAAAAAATATAAAGCCCTGCCTGCCGGTAATAGCACTATCAGCCTGCCCGGTAACAAGCCCATGCGCCCCGGCGACAATTCACCCGGGATCGTTCAACTGCGCAAAAAGCTTTTCCTCCTTGGCGATTTAACCAATGCCAGCGATACCGGTTCAACCACCTACGACTCCACCCTGTTGATAGCCGTTAAACGCTTTCAAAGAAGACATGGCATGACGGCGGACGGCATTGCCGGCGGTGGTATGGTAAGGGAACTGAATATACCTGTACCGCAGCTGATTGAAAAAATAATGGTGAACATGGAACGCAACCGCTGGTTACCTACCGATGTTCGCGGCCGGTACCTGGCAGTAAACATTCCCGAGTTTGTGCTGCATGCTTATGATGATGATTCGCTGCTGTGGAATATGAACGTGGTAGTGGGTAAGGATGTAAACAAAACGGTGATCTTTGCCGGCACCATCAGCCAGGTGGTGTTCAGTCCTTACTGGAATGTTCCACCCGGCATTTTGAAAAAAGAAATTTTACCAGGCATTCAAAAGAACCCCAACTACCTGGAAAAAAATCACATGGAATGGAATGGTACTGATGTTCGGCAAAAACCTGGTCCCTGGAATTCCCTGGGTCAGGTGAAGTTCCTGTTCCCCAACAGCCATAGCATTTACCTGCACGATACGCCTTCAAAAAGTCTTTTCCAGGAAAGCAAACGCGCTTTCAGCCATGGTTGTATACGGGTGGCCGATCCAAAATTCCTGGCCACGTATATGTTGCGCGATGATACTGCCTGGACAACAGACAGGATCAGCAAAGCAATGGCCGGCGGAAAGGAGCAATTCGTAGCGGTTAAAAACCCAATGCCGGTTTACATAACTTATTTTACAGCCTGGGTCGACAGACAGGGCGACCTGAATTTCAGGGAAGATATTTACAAAAGAGACGCACAACTTTCAGGCCTGCTTATGAAGCGTTAAAAGGTCAGGAAGCGGATAAAAGAAAGCCCCCGACTTTTCTATGCGGGGGCTTTTTCTATTTAAATATGCGTTCTATAGCGGCTTTACGATACCTGAACAGTGCCTGCAGCTTTTTACGCACCAGCAGGGCATGGGCGAGGCCGCCCAGGGACCCAAACGGCAGTTGGTACTTTACCTCGTCCCTCATAAGCACGCCATTATCGGTTTGCGTAAAAATATGGGTATGCTCCCATAACCGGTAAGGCCCTTTTAATTGTTTATCGGTAAAGGAATGTAGCTTTTGCACACTCGTGATCTCAGTTTGCCAGCGCAGGGGAATGCCAAACAATGGCTTCACTGTATAATCTATCAGCATGCCGGCACAGATCTCCGCCCCATCTGCCAGGGGGGTCAGGGTTACAAAATCCATTTCCGGCGGCGTTATCAATGCCAGGTTATTGGGCGATGAAAAGAACGCCCAGGCGGTTTGTATATCACCCGGTAATAACTGTTCGGCATGTAAATAATAAACACCCATGGGCTTAATTACTATTAGCGGCGGCGTTAATAAAATAAATATTCAGTACTACATAGATCAGCAATAATACCTGGGCCATGATCATATCAAAGCGGTTTGCTTTCTCTGCCTTACCCTTTTTAACCAGTTGCAACGAGAAGGCAGTTGATGAAACTACCGCAAAAATAAAGAAGAGCGTCAACCCGTGCAGGGTATCAACCAGGGTAAAGGAAGTTGTTTCGGGTAAGGAAGAGTCGATAATATATTTGTTACCAATTACGGCAAACAGCGCACCCACACTTAATCCAAACCGCGAATCCATCCCATCGGAATGAATATAAAAACATACATAAGCGATCAGGAAGGCGATGTACATACCCAGGAACAGTTTCCAGAACATATCCATGGCCTCGCGGTGTACACTCAGGCGCACTTTAAAGTTGCTGTATTCGGTATGGGGTTTTGATAACCGGTCATCGCCAAAAGCCGTTTCATAGGCTTTTTTGCCGGTGGCAATAATGCAGCTGTCGATCGTCCAGCCGCTCATGGCAAAACGTTTATCGTAATGATCGCCAACGGTATCGGCTACAAATACCAGGGAGCGGGAATCGTATTGCGAATTTTCGATAGAGAACCTGAGTTTTTGTTTATCGAAGGGAAAGTTGGCAATCTTCCAGCTATCTTTCATTACACATTGCAGCTTCATTTGCATGTACACCTTATCGCCTGAGCTGTCGATGGTAACAAACGATTTGGTCACTTCCTTGGCGCCCGGCACTTCCAGGTTGTCGTAGAAATTGAAAGCGCGGTTCCGGTATTTCAACCAAAGCCACAAATTCACAGAAAACTCTTTTTCCTTGAAGTCGATATTATGGATGCTGGTAATATAAATGCCCGCGGAAACAGTGTCTGGTGTTTTATCCTGGGCAACGGCAGAAAGGGAAGCTGCACATACACCTATGAACAGCAGGGAGTACGGAATCAATGGGTTTTTCATCAGGTAATTTTTCAGGGCCGAAGATAAAAAATCGGCCATGATATTACAAGGTGCGGGCGGTTATTCCTTTAAATAACCGATCACGGTATCAATATCTTTTTGTTCGTATTTGTCGCCGTACTTTTCTATTCCATAACCATAAAATCCAAGCGCCATGGGAATGACTGTCGATACCGGTGCGCCTTTGCTAATGAAGTTACCAGCCGTTGTAATGGTTACATTCAACACCCACAAAAAAGCGCTGTACTGTTCCCATTTCTGCTGATAAACCGTGCCGCAATGCGCGCATTGGTACTTTTCACCTCCCATGTCCTGCAAATGTTTCATAAAAACCGAAAACAGCAATTCCTGGTCAATAAACCCAACAGGTTTGTTCCATTGAATAAAATCCCTGAACCGCTCATGTTCGCAAGGGCAGCCTGTGGCATACAGGTCGGCGATCAATTGTTCGCAGGCGGCCATAAACTGTTTCTTTCGCTGGTTGGCCTCATTCAAATGGTCCAGGTTATTGTTCCATTTCACGGTTCCGCCAATGGTCAGTTCGCCTTCGCGGTATTCTTCTCCTTCCTGCACCTGCACGGTGACGGTATTGCGGTACACCCGGCCAATGGAAATATATATTTGCGGAACAACGATCTTACCTGCTTTGTCAATCAGTCCCCAGGTTTTCAGATCACCGAATTTGGCGTACCCTTTTTCAAAAGGGGTGAGCACCGGAAACTGGTAATCGATCACCAGGTTACCAGTTTCATCGATGGCGCCATGCAGGTCGTTCCCGTTCCGCACAATGGCCAGGCCATCTGAAAATTCATCGGCGAAATAAAATTGCGGCGGGATCACTTCTACCCCGAATATATTGATGAACCCCCATTTTTCATGGTGTCGCACCCGCGCCAGTCCCCCGGTAAAATTGCCGTACGACTCATATTTATTGCTAAAGGGCAACACCTGGTTACCTGCAGTATCGAAGTAAGCAGTGTGATCTCCTTCCGTTATGGTAAACAAGCCATCTGTGGAATGGGCCACAAAATCGTAAATGGCGGGAATAATGATCTCCCCATCAACCGTTTTGATGCCCATTTTGTTTCCTTCGTAGAATTGAAAGTACTCGGTTTGTTCCATACGTTCTTAGCTAATTGCTGTTACAGGTTACAAGTTACAGGTGAATGGTCAATGGTGAATAGCTCGCGATTATTTGCAATTAATAAGCGACATTGCACCGCGGAAAATTCTCTGCCTTTTGCCTTTTGCCTTTTGCCTTTTGCCTTTTGCCTTTTGCCTTTTGCCTTTTGCCTTTTGCCTTTT